>SKXG01000438.1 GCA_007128525.1 Pseudomonadales bacterium
CCTGATCCGGAGCATCGGCACGGTCCAGCTGGAAACTGCGTCTGGTACGCTCAAAACGCCACTGCACACTGCTGACCCAGTCCGTACCAGCCAGTTGGTGACTGCGTCCGATATTCAGCAGCGTACGCAACTGGCGACTGTCGACTTCCACACCGGCATCGTTGTCAATGAACCCGGTTTCCGGGGTGTAATTGACCGCGGACTCAATCAGCCAGGGCCCACTGCCGCCGTATCGCCAGTGCGCGAAAAAGGTTTGTGGCGAGTCCAGATACTCGCTGTCGTTGCGCACCTTGTCGTTGTACAGCAGGTCGGGGAATATGATCGCGAATCGCAGCATCGTATTCGCGTCGCCGCGCCAGCGCGCTTCCAGGTAGATGTCGGTGTTAGCTTTGTCGGCTGTCATGTTGCCGAGCAAGCCAATGCGCCAGCGGTCTGTTGCCTGGTGCGAAATCCCCAGTAGTTGCCGATCGAAGTGACCATCGAAGTCTTCGCTGCGCTGTAGCCCGACTGATACGCGCTGGCGCTGACTGTCGTCGCCCAGCGTGTAGTGGAAGTGTATGTCCGTGAACAGCATGTCGCTGGTCACGCTGCCAGTTGTGCCGCGAAAGCCGTCTTCGCCGGCGGCGGGTGCGCTGTACAGGTTGCGATAGCTGTATCTGTGAATAAAAGCGACTTTGTTGAACGTGTAATCCCGGCCCTCGAGCAAGGCCTCGCGGCGTAGCGGATGGGGCTCGTTCCAGACACTGTCTGCGGTTGGCGTTGGCGCCAAGCGACCTGTCTCGGCGGTAACGCTGGCGCTGGTGACAGACCCTAGAAACGCAATCATGCCAAGACTGGTCAACAGGATGTGGCGGCTGTCTGCGCCTGTTGGCTTTGGCTCGTTGTTTTCACCTGCGCGCGACCATATGCCGAAAGACACTGCTGTACCTCCAGTAACGACGGGCAATTCAAGTCTTGCCCATGATTACAGTGCCGGCGCAGTCCGGCAAGGCAGCTTATGCTGGCGGGGTTATGCCGGCGTGATCGCGGAGTCGTTCATCGTGCTGGCAAGGCGCAACAGGGCGTCTTGTATCAGGTCACGAGGCGGCAACGTTTGCAGCGCGCCCTGTTGCAGCGCGTCGGCCAGATCGTAGTCGTTGATGGGGCCGGTTGGCCGCCCGGAGGCGTTCAGGAGCATGAAGGCGCCATCTTCATGGCGTGCAGCAATCTGGTAGCGCCCGGGCATTGGCATCGGTCCTGCCTCTTGAGGCTGAATCAGCCAGGTGCCGACTTCGGGCAGCGGAGGCAGCGCTGGCCGCGATGGTCGCTGGTTTGGTCTTGAGCCGATAATGGGCACGACATTGCTGGCATGGAAGATCTGTTGGTCCGCCTCGGACTCCACTACCTCGTCGAGGGGGATGGCATCCCAGGGTTGATCGTCCTGCAACAGACAAGCCCGCAGTGCATGCGCCTGGCGCTCGATGCGGATGGCGTTCATTCCCGCTTCGAGGAGATGGTGTTCGATGCGCTCCAACAGATTCGGTACGGCGGCGGGGTCATGTCGGTGATGACCGTTGGCGGGTGCCATCAGCTCAACGAGGATGTCGCAGGCATCTCGCCAGGCTGGGCTCTCGCCACCGTGGCGGAGTTGTATTTGCAGTAATACCTGGGCCCATGCCTGCTCAATGAATTGACGAACCACGCGTGGTACCGGGTACTGGTGCAGCAACTCCGTCAGGTGTGTGCGCACCTGGTGCTGGGCAGCCTGAAGCCTGGCCTGGCCTCTGGCCTGATCCTGCAGGCGCTGCCTGAGCTGCGCGTATCGCCGAGTCTGCTCAGTCGCAATGCGTTCCGCCTCTGGCAGGGCACGGTCAAAGATGCCCGGATCTGCAGCAGCGTCTCGAGTAATGTCATTAATCAGCGCGTTGACCTGTGCCTGGCTGCGGTCGCGCTCGTTGGGCGCCTCCCAGCATCGGCCAATGTCGATCAGCACGGCCAGGAAGCGCCGCGCACTGTGGCTGTCGTCTTCAAAGAAGAAGGGTTCAGCCAGGGCTGTACGCAGCACCGGCATCTGCAGGCGGACCAGCGCCAGCGCCAGCACCGGATTCATGGCCGGGTCATCCAATAGTTCTTCAAACAACAGCGACAGCAACCGGAGCCGGTCCAGATCTTCGCGCGCCAGCACCTCATCGGGCGCATCGGCGGCCGGATTGCCAGCCAGACGCAAGCGCTTCATGACCTGATCGAACAGCCGGCCATAGCCGTGGCGGCCGCGGCAGCGGCCAGGCGGGCGGGACTCAGCGTCGTCGGCATCTGCGCGGGCCTCGCCAGCACTGGCGCAGACATGGGCAACGAATGCCTCCAGCGCCAAGGCATCCTGGTGTGATGGCTGCGACGTCAGGCGGGGCGGCGGCGCCGTTGACGGCGCCTTTGCCGATGGCGGCACCTCTGCCGATGTCTGTCTGTCCGGGGACAACCGACTCAGGCTGGCCAGCAGCATCGGGTAGAGTTGATCGAGTCGTTCCAGCACCTGTGACTCAAATTGCTCGAGCAACAGCTGTCGCGTCGTTGGCTGCAAAGACAGTTCGCTGATCAGCGCAAAGTAGGCATTGCTGATCGGGTAGACGCCCAGGGGATGCTGCTGATCGGCCGCATCCTGATCGTTGAGCTGCAGACACTGTCCGACACGAATCAACCATGGGCTCAGCCGCTGGTGGGCATTCGCTGCCATGCGGCTGGCGGCGACGGACAACGACAGCTCGCCATCGTCGAGCAGCGTCATCTGATCACGGCTTAAACGCTGCTGGCGTCTGCTGCCAGACCTGTCCGCGCGATCGAGCAACAGGTCCAGCAGGGGTTGCCTGATCCGGGCTCTGAGATCTTCAAAGTAGCGCGCCAGCAGGGCGGGTTCCTGTTCCTGCAGCCAGGCTGCATCCTCCCGATCACGGGCGGATTGGCTGCGAATGAGCCTGTCGGCGGTGTCTGTCAGACACTGCTGCAACGGTGGGTGCAGGTGTCCGGTCAGGCGCTGTATGACCTGGTCGGCCAGTGCTGACATGTGGGACGAGCTGTCTGGTCTGGGGTATTCGGGTTGCACGACGCCTGCCTTCAGTCCTGTAAGTGGGCGATCTGCTCTGTACCAGGACGTTACCGTATCGCCGCGCACGAAATCGTGCCTCAGGCCACAAATTGTGCGGCAGTTCCCGCTCTGTTGGTGCCCGAAAGAACGCTGCTCGACGCGGCGCGCTTGCAAGGCCTTGCAAAGTGATCAAAGATCAGCGCTAAGCGCTTGATAACATAATGGATACGGCGTGCGGGCCGGGCAGTCCGCGGCGGGCGCTGCCGAACCTCAGGGGGCATCCGTATGGCAACTGAGCAAGGGTCACAAAGGACCGTGTTGCTGGTCGATGACGAGGCCATGGTCCGGGAGCTGGTGACCGCCCAGCTCGAGTCACTCGGCTATCGTGTTCTTCCCAAAGCCGATGCCGTCAGCGCCTTCGACCTGCTGGAGCAGGGCGAGCCGGTCGACGTGTTGCTGACGGATGTCTCAATGCCGGGTGAGATGGATGGCTACGAACTGGCATGCATGGCCCGAGAGCGTCAGCCCGACCTCAAGGTGCTGCTGATTTCCGGCTATCCGGACCAGGATCGGTCAGCCGCGCCCAAGGGCTCTTACACTGCAGTCCGCTTTCCGCTACTGTCCAAACCCTATCGCCGCGAGGACCTTCGCGAACAACTGGACGCATTGCTGGGAGGCACATCTTGAAGCTCTACAATTCCGTTGGACCCAATCCCGCGGTTGTCCGCATGTTCGCGGCAGAAAAGGGGATGTCACTGCCGCTGGTCGAAGTCGATCTGGTGGCCGGAGAGAATCGTCAGGCCGCTCATTTGGCACGCAACTCGGCCGGACAGCTGCCATGCCTGGAACTCGATGACGGATCCTTCCTGTCCGAGGTAACAGCCGTTTGCGAGTATCTGGAAGAAGTGCAGCCCGCCCCCGCACTGATTGGGCGCGATGCCGCCGAACGTGGAGAAACCCGGATGTGGACCCGCCGTGTGGACCTGAACGTCTGTGAGCCCATGGGGATGGGGTTTCGTTTTGGCGAAGGATTGCGCCTGTTCAAAGATCGCATCTTTACCATTCCCGAGGCCTCCGATGGCCTGAAGAAGCTTGCTCAGGATCGGTTGGGCTGGCTGGACGAGCAGCTGAACGGCCGCGCATACCTCTGTGGTGAGCGCTTTACCCTGGCTGATATTCTGTTGTTTTGCTTTTTGCGATTCGGCGCCACTGTGGGACAGCCGTTGAACCCGTCTTTCGACAATCTTCAGCGCTGGTATGCTGACGTCGCGGAAAGACCCAGCGCGTCGGCCTGAGCACTCCGCCTGTAAGGGAGCCTTCCTATGAGCGATCAACGTGCCTCCGTTGAGGTGAGCCTGTATCCGTTGCAGACGGATTACAAACCGGCCATCCGCGATTTCATCGCTCGTGTTCAGAAAGTGGACGGCATTGATGTCTTGCCCAACGATCTGAGCACGCAGCTGTTTGGCGACTTTGCGTTGCTGATGCAGACGCTTGAGCGTGAACTCGCACGCAGCTGGTCAGAGCACGGTAAAGGTGTTTTCGTGGTCAAATTCATCCCTGGTGACGTTCGTGGCTGAGGCAAGCCGCTGAATTGTCAGACTGGCTGAATTGCCGGGCATCGGTCCTTTATTCAGAACTGGTTCAGCTTTCGCGGTCTACATTGGTAGCCCAGATAAAAGCCGGAGATCAGGCTGGAGGAACGCATGCAGTTCAGAACCCAAAGCCAACCGTTTGCAGCGCAATCCACGGTATCCGTGGTTCTGATGCTGTTGCTGGCCGCGGTGCTGTCGCTGGGTGCGTCGGGGGCGCGTGGGCAGGACTATGACGACGGCTTCAGCGATCCGGAGCTTGATCAACTGCTGGCGCCGATCGCCTTGTATCCCGACGTTCTGCTTTCTCAGGTTTTGATGGCATCCACGTATCCGCTGGAGATCGTGGCGGCAGCTCGTTGGTCACGCAACAATCCCGGACTGGACGGTGAGGCTGCCGTTGATGCGGTCTCCAATATGGACTGGGATGACAGCGTCAAGTCGCTGGTCGCCTTCCCTGATCTGCTCGCCCGGCTTGATGAAGACCTCGATTGGACACAGCAGCTGGGCGATGCCTATCTGTACCAGGAGGAAGATGTCCTGGGCCGGGTCCAGGCGCTGCGCAACCGCGCCTATGCGGAAGGGCACCTGCGTGACGTGGAGCGGGTGCGCGTCGTGCGTGAACAGGAAGTGATCTACATTGAACCGGCACATCCGCGCATTGTGTACGTGCCCTATTACAACCCGGTTGTGGTGTACGGCAGCTGGCCCTGGCACGCCTATCCGCCGGTTTATTGGGCACACCCGCGCGTGATCTATGGCACCGGCCGAGCCCACACAGGCGTCGTGATTTACTGGGGTTCACCCATTTCCGTGTCGCCCGTTTTTTACTACAGCCATTTCGACTGGCATCGTCGTCACATCGTCATCGTCAACGTAAATCGGCATGTACACCGGCGGCCGTACTATGGCCGGCACGTGGTAGACGGCCGGCGCTGGCAGCATGATCCGCGGCATCGGCGCAATGTCAGCTACAGCCGGCGCGCGCTGGAACAGCGCTATCGCACACCTGAGACGCGTCCGCGCAGCCGTGCCAGTGGTGAATGGACGCGCCGCAGCCAGGTGCGAGAGCGTATGGCCGGTGCATCCGAGCACCAGTCCAGGCGCAGCCCGCAAAGCTCCGGTCCATCGGCGCAGCGCCACGATGACCGCAACCGTCCGGCAATGGGTTCAAGCTCGACGGAGCGTACCGAGCGTCGTTCCGAGCAATCGGGTCCGCGCGTCCGGATGGCAGGCAGCCGTCCGGATCGACAGGATGCCAGCACAGCAGACCGCAGGGCGGAGCGCAGCAGCACTCGAAGCATCAGTGGGCAGACCAGAGGCAGTGCACAGCCGCGCACCAGCACGCAGAGCAGTTCGCCACGCCGTTCTGATGGCGAAGCTTCCAACCGGTCCCGGGCTGAAATCCGGCAACGGATGTCCAGTGGCAGTCGCTCACAAAGCGCAAGCTCAGGCTCGGAATCTGCACCGGCTGCCACCACACAGCATAGGGCAACGTCACAGCGCAGTAATCGCCCGGCACAGCAGAGCCGTGGCTCGCAACGCAGCGCCCGCCCGCAGTCTGGCGCTAGTGCACCAGGTGGCGCCAGCCGTGGCGGCAGCGGCACTAGCCAGTCAGGAGGCAGCAGCGGGGCATCCAGCAGCGGTGGAGATTCCGGCAGCAGCGCCCGCAGAGGTGGCGGTAGCCGCTCAGATGGCATCCGGCAGCGGATGCGCGGGCGGGACGGCTGACAGGTTGCTGAAACCATCTATGGTTCGACTCGGGCAGGCTGATCTTTAACGGCCTGCCATGCGGAGACTGGCTGATCGCTCTGCCACCTTTCATTGCACTGTAGCTGCGGTAGACTGCGTCCAGGAACTTGCGAGGATGCATCATGACCGCTCAAGCACGATCGGAGGTCGCGTCGGTACGCGATCAGGTATCAGAAGCTGAATGGCAACTGCGCGTTGATCTGGCCGCGCTGTATCGCCTTGTGGCAATGCACGGCTGGGACGACTTTTTGTTCACGCACCTTTCCGCCCGCATTCCGGGACCGGAGCACCATTTTCTGCTCAATCCGTTGGGCTTGATGTTTGAGGAGGTGACGGCCTCCAGCCTGGTGAAGGTGGATCTGGACGGCAAAAAGGTTATGCCGTCGCCCTACGAGATAAACGCCGCGGGCTTCACCATTCACTCAGCCGTACACGCGGCGCGCGAGGACGTGTGTTGCGTCATGCATCTGCACCCGGATGATGGCGTCGCTGTCTCTGCCCAGGAGGCTGGCCTGATGCCGCTCAGCCAGCATGCCATGCAGTGCGGCGAGATCGCCTACCACGACTACGAAGGGGTGGCGCTGGATCTCGACGAGCGCGAACGCATTGTGCGCGACCTTGGAGATCGGCAGTTCATGTTGCTGCGCAACCACGGCACGCTCACTGTCGGCCCCAGCATCTGCTCTGCCTGGATGGCCATGTTCTATCTGGAACGCGCCTGTACCATGCAGGTTCGTGCCTTGGGCACAGCCGTGAACATGCCGCCCCAGGGTTCAGCAGAGAAGGCTGCAATGCAGAGCCAGGCGCTGTTCAATGGCACCATCGATGCGCTGGCCTGGCCGGCGCTGCTGCGCAAGCTGGATCGCATCGATCCGAGTTACCGTGACTGACGGGTCATCTCCGCACTTTTAGCGGACGCCAGAAGTAGAGGTAACGCGGCCTGCATCAGAAACGGTAAGCGGCACTCAGCGTGGCACGCCGGAATGCATCATCGTCATAGGCGAATGCCAGCTCCACGCTGAATTCATCGGTGAAGAACGAACGGCCGCGTACCTCGAACACCTGGTTGTTGCTGGCGTTGTCGTTGTCGAAGTGCACGACACCGGCGCCGATGCTCAGATGGCTGTCGATATAGAAGTCGCCGGACAGCCGGAAGGCATCAAAGTTGTCGTCATTGAGGTAGCCACCCTCGAGATTGATGGCGCTGCTCTGGCCGACGCTGAAGACGTACTTCGCATCCAGGCCCCACTGATCGGCTTCGTCCTGATAAGTTGCGCGTGCCAGCAGACCTTCGAGTAGTGTCAGACCCACAGCAACCAGGAAGTCGGTGTCGCTGTCGCCATTGGTCTGGTAGATGACTTCCCCGGCCACATACAGCATGGCGTCTGGGACGTAGAACTCGATACCCAGGTTTGCGGTGTCGAGATCCGCTGAGCTTTGCTTAAAACGGTTAACTCCGGCATAAATGTGGCTGGAGTGGTTCAGGAACGCGGCTTCGGCCAGCGGGTGGTCACCGATGTTGACCGGCGAGAAGTGGTATTCTCCGGCAAGGCCAAACTCGCGGCCGTTGGCGCTGATGTCGTCGAAGTCCGTGTGCTCAAAGTAGCCGCCGGCTTCGCTCTGATAACTGCCCGCCACTGCTGCTGATGAGGCAAAAGCAAGGGTCGCAGCCGCGCCGATTGTCTTGATCTGCATGCTCAATCTCCATTGTCATGTAGCGGGTTGACTTAAGGCCTGTGAGTGCCCTCCGCTGGTAAAGTGGCGCAGAATAACACGCGGCTGTCGGACGTTTGTCACAAACGGTTCTGAGGCATAACTCATTGATTTTATGCGATCTGTATGCGAGATGCGGTGCTCTCCGTCAGAGCTGCCGGCATGCCTGCCGGGGTGCTTCAATCTGGCGCCGCTTCTGCGATAATTGGCGCTGTGCGGGCGTCGTATAATGGTATTACCTCAGCTTCCCAAGCTGATGACGTGGGTTCGATTCCCATCGCCCGCTCCAGTCTGATACTTGCTTC
>SKXG01000396.1 GCA_007128525.1 Pseudomonadales bacterium
CATCAAGCGCGGACCGCACCGTGTGCATCTGGCCATACAAAGCCAGCAGCGCACCTGCTGGTGGCACCTCGAACTCAGCAAGGGCCAACGCCGCCGCCGCGGCGAAGAGCAGCTGACGCGTGATCTTGCCCTGCACGCACTGGCCGAAGCCAGCGGCCTGCAAACAACATTCACCGGGGCAGCGTCGGACCGGCTGCAACACGATGGTGTCGACGCCAGTGACAGCTGGCAGGCACTGCTGCTGGGCCAGCAGGATTGCGTGCGACAGGGTCCGGATTTTTCGCCCAGGGTGCTGTTTCCTGGCGCCTTCAATCCGCTGCATGACGGACACCGGCAGATGGCCGCGATCGGCAGCGAGCTGACCGGGCACCCGGTCAGTTTCGAGGTCTGCGCCAACAACGTGGACAAGCCGCGGCTGAACTATTGGTCGCTGGCTCAACGCCTGGACCAGTTCGACGCCGACGCCCAGGTCTGGGTAACCAACCTGCCCACCTTTATCGAGAAGGCGCGCTGCTTTCCCGGCGTTTGCTTCCTGGTCGGTGCGGACACCATCGAGCGCATCGGCGAATTGCGCTACTACGGAAACGACAGCGCATCGCTGAATCATGCCATGGCAGAGCTGGCAAGCCTGGGCTGTCGGTTTCTGGTGTTTGGCCGGCGTCTGGGCAAGCGTTTCCAGACGCTGGCAGACATCACGCTCCCACCAGCTCTGCGCGCCCTGTGCGAAGAAGTGCCTGAGTCCCGCTTCCGCGTTGACTTGTCTTCAAGCAGTCTGCGACGTCAGGCGCCTTACTGAGCCGGGGACTGCGCCGGGGACTGCGCCGGGGCCGCATGGACGACCCTGAGAACCGGCATCTCAAGTCGGCGGCAGGTTCAGCGTCTCATTGCTGATCAGGGTTTTCCAGCGCCCGGAGTGGAAGCGCCAAAGCAACATAATGCTCTTGGCAACATAGTCACCAATTATCGCACCATAAACCCAGATTACCGGCAGGCCCATAAAGGTGAACAGCACTGCCAGCCCGCAACGCATGCCGATCAGGCCGACGAAAGTTGTCAGCAGCGGAAACCGTGTGTCACCGGCGCCGCGCAGCGATCCGCCAATCGCAACTTCCACACCCAGCAGCGGCAGCATGGCCGCCAGGATGTAGGTGAACTCGACGGTGCGCTGCACCGTGATGTCGTCATCACCCAGGAAGAAGCGGGCAAAGGGCTCCGCCATCAGCGCGGTGATGACAGCCAGGATCGCCATGGAAACGACAGCCAGACCACAGGCCCGCCAACCGCTGCGCGAAGCCTGGTCAAAGTCACCAGCGCCAAGATTCTGGCCGACCAGTGTGGCGCCCGCGATGGAGAACCCGAACCCGACCACCATACCGATGTTCAGCATGTTGACGCCGACGTTGTAGGCCGCGAAAGCTTCGGTACCGTAAAAATTCCCGATCAACATCAGGAACGTGAAGAAGCCGGCCTGGAAGACAACCTGCTCGATGCCAGCCGGATAGCCAATGTGCAGCAGCCGTTTAAAGCGCTCGGCCCTGGCCCAGCCGCCGGTGACGTAACGCAGCACCAGCTTCTGCCGCATCCAGAACCAGGTCAGGAATACGGCCCCGATCATCAATGACAGGCCGGTTGCGAACGCCGCACCTGGGGCGCCCATCTTCGGGGCCCCCCAGGCGCCAAAGATGAACATATACAGCAGCGGCAGATTCAGAATGTTGATCCCTGCGCCGGCAATCAGTGGCGTCCAGGCGTCTCCGGCGGCGCGCAGGGCACTGGCCAGAATGATGTTGATGCTGAACCCCATTACGAATACGGACAGCCAGAATATGTTGTCCGCGGCCAGCTGCACCGTATTCTCATCCAGCCCGAAAATGCTGGCGATGGGCTTGGAAAACACCATGCCAAGCACAGTGATGACTGCACCTGTCCCGCAAGCCACCGCCAGTGATGCCATGGTGACCCGACTCGCTTCGCGATGGTCGCCGGCACCCCAGGCGCGGGCAACCAGGGCAGTTGTGCCGGCACTGACCGCCATCAGCACAGCCTGCAGGGCAAAGAACACCCGTTGACCGGCGCCCACAGCGGCTACTGCATCGGCACCCAGGATGCCGACGAACTTGGTCTGTACGATGGCCACCACGGAGAACAACAGGTTACCCATGATGGAGGGCAACGCCAGCGACCAGATGGTCGGGCGCTCGGTAACCGGCGGCATGGACACCGGGTCTTCCGATTGCTTGGATGGGTCAACGGTTGCCACAATTCACCATTCGATCATTATCCACTCACCAGTCACCGCAGGTCAGCTTCAACCACGACACAGGAAACCGCCATGGCCATACCAGAGTTCGAAGACATCAGCCTGACCCGGGAAGGTCACCGGGCCCGCATCGAGATACAGCGACCGCCGCACAATTTCTTCGATTTTGCGTTGATTCGGCAGATTGCAGACGCGTTGGAAGCATTGGATGAGGACCCCGAGTGCCGAGCCATTGTACTGGCTGCCCAGGGCAAATCCTTCTGTGCCGGCGCCAATTTTGGGGCCGATGGCCGCAATACCCCCGGCGCACCACAGGGCGCGCAGACACCTTCGCATTCTAGCGACAGCAGTCGAGAGAACGCCACTCAAATTCTGTACCGCGAAGCCGTGCGGCTGTTTCGCTGTCACAAGCCGGTGATTGGCGCCATTCAGGGCCCTGCCATCGGTGGCGGCCTGGGCCTGGCACTGGCCTGCGACTTTCGCGTCGGCAGCCCGGAAGCTCGTTTCTCGGCCAACTTCGTCAAGCTCGGCTTTCACCCGGGGTTCGGACTCAGCATCACGCTGCCAGCATTGGTCGGCCAGCAAAATGCCAATCTGATGTTTCTGACCGGGCGACGGGTGAAGGGTGAAGAAGCCCTGGCCATGGGACTGATCGACGAGCTGGTGCCAGCAGAACAACTGCAGGATGCCGCCAACCGGCTTGCCGATGAGATCGCAGAGAACGCCCCGCTGGCACTGCTCAGCATCCGTGCCACGATGCGATCCGGGCTCGCCGACAGCATCGCGCAGATGACCGACCACGAACTGAGCGAACAGCAGCGCCTTCGCGCTACCGAGGATTACCAGGAGGGCGTCCGCGCAGTCGCCGAAAGGCGGCCTGGCAACTTCAAAGGTCGCTAGCGGCGCTTGCTATAGATCAACACCAGGCTGCGGACAATCACCTACATGCGTCTGCGTCGACTTGGCATAAAGTAACACTGACCACGCCAACAACAATCAGACCGCAACAGCCGTCAGTGCGGCAGTTACACAAGGAGTCAACGATGCTCAAGATCAGGAAACCGTTACCCGATAGTGCCCGAACGCTGCCCGCCATTCTTGCCGGAACTGCTTTTATCGGCGCACTAGCCATGGCACCCGGTTCTGCCAATGCGGTGCCGGAGCTGGCTACGCTGATTACCCAGGGTAAAACAGAGTTGGCCTGGCGCTATCGGTTTGAGTTTGTCGACCAGGATGCCTTCGACCGTGACGCCAAGGCATCGACGCTGCGCACCCGGCTGGCGTTTGATTCCGGCGAAGTGATGAACCTAAGTTTCCGGATCGAAGTCGACGACATCCGAGAAGTGATCTGGCGTGACTTCAATGCCGGCGGCGGCAATACACCCGACCGATCTCTGTACCCGGTTGTCGCAGACGTGAAGGGAACCGAGATCAATCAGGGCTACATCAATTTCCAGGCGGCGCAGGGTCTCGATATTCGTTTCGGGCGTCAGCGGATACTGCTTGATAACCAGCGCTTCGTTGGCGCGGTGGGCTGGCGGCAAAACGAGCAGACCTTCGATGCTGTGGCCGTCAATCTGCAAAATGGTCCGATACGAGCACACTACAGCTACATTGATCGCGTCAACCGAATCTTCGGCGAGCAGGTCGCTGATGGTCGACACGACCAGGATGGCACACACCTGTTAAACCTGAGCTTACAGGTTGGAGACATCGGTCGTCTGGCAACCTACTTCTACTGGATCGACAATGCCGATGCCCCGGCAACCAGCACCCGCACTGCCGGGCTGCGCTGGGAAGGCAAGCAGGCGTTTCACAACATGCGGGCTGATTACGCTTTGGAGTATGCCTGGCAGGAAGACGTTGGGGACAACCCGGTGTCGTACAGTGCTGATTACTTTCATGTCAGTGGCAGCGTCAATCGCGGAGCCGTGACGGCCGGACTGGGCTTTGAGCAACTCGGTGGCGATGCCGATGACCCAGGCGAGGCATTCCGGACGCCGTTGGCAACCCTGCATGCATTCAATGGTCGCACCGACAAGTTCCTGACAACGCCGGATGCCGGGCTGCGTGATGCCTATCTGCGCAAGCGCATGGCAATCAACAACAAGACCGTCGAAGCCCGCTTTCACCATTTCAGCACGGCAGATGGTGGCGACGGCCTGGGGCGAGAGTGGAGCCTGGCATTCGGCCGCAGTTTCGGGCCGCACATTACTACAGAACTGATTCTGGCCGACTTCCGTGGCCGGAACGGCTTCGACGACACGCGCAAGATCTGGCTGATGGTCGGCGCCAGCTTCTAACCTTACAAGAGGACGTGGGGGCGGCCAGGCCGCCTCCGTCGTCCCCGTCACTAAAATTCAGTCACCTGAGACGGGCGCTGTCCGGTCCCGCCTTAAGATCTGCTGGGCGCCGGCACCACAGGCCAGTATGGTCTTCATTGCTTCGGTACTGCTGGCTGGCAACACTTCAAGCTGATGTCGACGCAGATGCATGACGAGGCCGGTAGTCGGGTTCGGGCCGGTCGGCACAAATACCGTGCAATGTTCACCATCCTCATCCGTCAGAAACCCCACCATTCTGGTATTTTCGGCAATGCTTACCAGAACCGGCTGGCTGAATGGATTTTTGTCGTCCCGGCCCAAATAACCAACGATCTCCTTGATCGGGTTATAACCCGGCAGGCGCTGCAGGGTATGCGCTTCGAGCCAGGTAAAGGCCCGGTGGCCGGCCGGCATGGCCATCATGACACCAAGGGCAAAGCAGCCTGCCAATGCCGTCAGTATGGCCAGGGTATCGCCCAGCCAAGGCGCCAGATCAAACATGTTGATGTAAAAGCGCGACAGCGGCCGCAGCGCATTATTCAACCAACCCAACAGCCAGAGGAACAGGTTAACCAGCAAAAAAATCGGCAACGCAACCAGCACGCCGCCGATCAATGTTGTTCGCAGGTACTTCTGCACCCCGGTCATCTCATCCCAGGTTCTCATCGCACGCCTGCCTGTACCCTATAAGTCGATAAACTGTCCATAGCTGCCGCGGAAGAACAGCAGTGGTGACCGTGCCAGATCCTCCGCAGCCAGGGCCTGAACCCGACCGACCACGATGCTGTGATCACCAGCGTCGTGTTCCGCTTCCAGAAGGCAGTCCACGTGTGCCAGGACACCTTCCAACACCGGTGCGCCGGTGGCGCCAGGGGCCCAGCGCACACCAGCGAACTTATCGCCACCACTACGGGCAAAGGCATCACTGAGTGCTCTTTGGTCAGCGCCGAGTATATTGATACAGAATCGGCCAGCCGGCCGGATTCTGGGCCAGCTGCTGCTTGACTTGGCCGGGCTGACCGAGACCAGCGGCGGGTCAAGCGACAGCGAGGTGAAGGACTGTGCGGTGAACCCCACAGGCTGCTCACCATCCATGCCAGTGACCACGACCACACCGGTACAGAATCGGGACATGGCGTCTCTGAATGCCCGATCGTTGAACTCTGGCAACTCCATCAGCAGCGTGTTCCTCAATTTGCGACACTGGTTGTATCGCTGGCATGGTCAGACGCATGACAGCGTACCCAAATCTGCGCAAGACTATAGCAGATGCCCATTGTGCGCCGGGAGGCGCAGCCGCCGGAGACCCACCCATGCAGACTGGTACCCTGATCTTTCTTGGCCTGCTCGTCGTTCTGGCGATCTACGTCGTCAGCATCTACAACAGGCTGGTATCACTGAGAAATCGATACATGAATGCCTTCGCGCAGATTGAGGTGCAGCTCAAGCGCCGGTACGACCTGATACCGAATCTGGTTGAAACCGCCAAGGCTTACATCAAGCATGAACGCGAAACCCTGGAAGCCGTGGTACAAGCCCGTAATCAGGCGCTCTCCGGCCTGGACAAGGCCAAGGCCGACCCGTCAAACGCACAAGCCATCAAGGAACTCGGCAGCGCAGAGAGCGGCCTGGCCGGCGCGCTGGCACGGATGAACCTGGTGGTTGAGGCCTACCCGGACCTGAAAGCCAATCAGAACATGGCGCAGCTCAGCGAAGAGCTGAGCAGCACGGAGAATCGGGTAGCCTTCGCACGCCAGGGCTACAACGACCAGGTCATGGCCTACAACACCTACAAGCAGAGTTTTCCGCCCATGCTGTTCGCCGGCCCGTTTGGCCACGCCCAGGATGCCGCCTTGCTTGAGTTTGAAGACAGCGCCCAGATTCAAAGCGCCCCGAAAGTTTCCTTCAACTGAGGCACTGATCCGACTCCATGGATTTCTTTGACGCCCAGGACCGGGCAAGACGCAAGACCTGGAAACTCGTACTGCTGTTCAGTGCCGCTGTGATTGCACTGATCGTGCTTACGAACCTGCTCGTTGCGTTCACCATGGCCTTCTTTGGCGACTACAGCCACGGTGGCAACCTGCGTGTTGTTCTGACTCGCATCCCGGCCGAGCAGTGGTGGTGGATCTCAGCCATTGTGCTGATGATGGTTGGCGGCGCCTGTCTGTACAAACATCTTGCACTGCGTGCCGGTGGCCGCGTTATCGCCGAGAGTCTCGGCGGGCGGCCGCTGGTGCCGGACACCCGCATACTGGACGAACGCCGCGTACTCAACGTGGTGGAGGAAATGGCACTGGCCGCTGGCATGCCGGTTCCACCCGTTTATGTGCTGCCGGAACCCGGTATCAACGCCTTTGCCGCCGGCCGCAGTGCGGATGATGCCGTCATCGGCATCACGGACGGTGCCATGCGGCACCTCTCAAGAGACGAGCTGCAGGGCGTCATCGGCCATGAGTTCAGCCACATCCTCAACGGGGACAGCCGCCTGAACCTGCGCCTGATCGCTGTGCTGCACGGCATACTGTTTATCGGGATGGTCGGCTACGCCCTGCTACGGGGATCGCGCTTCGGCGCCATGCGCGGGCGCTCCCGTGGCGCACTACCGGTGCTGCTGATGGGCGCCGGTCTGGCCATCATTGGCTATGCCGGTACTTTCTTTGGCAAGCTGATCAAGGCCGCCGTGAGCCGCCAACGCGAGTACCTCGCCGATGCCGCCTCTGTGCAGTTCACGCGCAACCCGACCGGCATTGCCGGTGCACTTAAGAAAATTGGTGCCAGCCAATATGGGTCGCAATTGCATGAAAGTGACGCAGAAGAGGCCTCCCACCTGTTCTTCGGACAGGCCATTGCGACCTCGGCGAGCAGCCTGTTCGCCACGCACCCACCGCTGACGCGTCGCATCCTGGCGATCGAACCCACCTGGGATGGCAGTTTCCCCTCGCACGTCGGTGTCCCCCTTTCACATGGGCAAGGCACAACTGAAGGCATCTCCTCGTTTGCTGCCGGCCAGGAACCGTCACTGGATATATCGCCGGCCACTGACGACAGCATCCCGGATAGCGCGGACGCCATGATCGCGGAAGTCGGCCAGTTGGACGACACTGGTGTCAGCAACGCCCGGGCGCTATTGACGGGACTGCCGGCGTCATTGCTGAACGCCGCACATGATGCCTACAGCGCCTGTGGCCTGATGTATGCGCTGCTGCTCTGCGAAGACGAGGCGCTGAGGCAAACTCAACTTGAAAGTGTCGCCAAAGCACCGGACCAGGCGATGGCGCATCATGCAGAAGCGCTTCGCCAGCAGCTGACCTCCTTGAACAAGGCGCAACGACTGACATTGGCCGCTGTCGCCATGCCGGCTCTGAAGACGATTTCCTTTGCCCAGTACCAGACTCTGATCGAAACCTGCATCACACTGATTCGCGCTGATCAACGCATCGGTCTGTTCGAGTGGGTGCTGCACCGGGTTATGGTCAAGGAACTCAAACCATCTTTTGAGACGGTTGGCGAACCCGCTGTCCGCTACCGGCGCATAGACGCTGTCAGCGACGCTGCCAACGAGCTGCTGTCCGCACTTGCCCGCGAGGGCACGCCTGCCAATACCAGCAAAGCACACGCAACAGGCGCTGCAGAACTTGGGCTGGCACTGACCTATGTGGACGCCGAGGACCCCAACTTCAGCCGCCTGAACCAGGCATTGACCCGGCTCAGGTCACTGCACTCGTTAACCAAACCGACGCTGCTCAAGGCCTGTGCCGCCACGGTGATGTCGGACGGCCGTGTCAGCCTGAACCAGTGGGCGCTACTGCAGGGTGTGTCCGCGAC
>SKXG01000069.1 GCA_007128525.1 Pseudomonadales bacterium
CCTGCAGGTGATGCGCGAAGACAGTACCAGTATTGGCATTAATGCCGGCTCGCGCTTTTATGTACTGCCACTGGGATCACGTCCATTGCGTACCTTTGCCGATGCGGAGCTGTCCATATTCTCCAATGGCGTGGACACGCTTGGCCTGGGCGTATATTTCGGTGCTGAATATTTGGTCGCCGATCAGGCCAGCATCTCGGCACGCGTTGGCGCATTTGTTCAGGACCGGGATCCAGGTGACACCCGGTATCAGTTTGGTCGTGCCGATGTGAGTCTGAATTTCTACTTCTGATCTGCCGCCAGGCGGACACCGACAAAGGCTCTCCCCCGCCGGGCCCGGGCAGCGTGACGATGTGAGGTACGTAGCGCTGGCCCGGCCCGGTTTTTTTATCCTGCTGTGCTGAGTGCTGTATCCTCAGCCTTGAATGATCGGCTTCTCTCCTATGACACCCTGTTCAGCGAGCTGGTGTAATTCAGACGTGCCGAGACCGAGCAGATCCGTCAGAATCTGCTGGTTATGCTGACCCAGTGTCGGCGCTGGTGCCTGCAATGGATATGGCGCTGCGCCTTCACGATAGGCTACCGACGGGTGCGGCATGGGCCCGACGAATGCACGATCAAGCGTTTGCCAGAACCGTCGCGACTGCAGGTGACGATCATGCACCAGCTCGTTCGCGCCGCGCACTGCGCCGGCCGGCACGCCTTCCTGCTGAAGCAGCTGCATCAGCGCCTCTCTGTTGTGGCTGGCGGTCCAGGCGGACAGAGCGCTCTCCAGAGCATCGACGTTTGCAAGGCGATCAGCTGTGTCACCAAAGTCGTCCAATGCCGGCGCGGCCAGCCTTTGCAGGGCTTGCCATTGGGCTTCATTGAACACCTGGATGCTGATCCATTGATCCTCCCCCGGCGCCTGTCCACCGGTGCCCGGGCCAACTGTGCACGGAAAGACGCCGTGCGGTGCGAAGCTGGCGTGACGATTCCCCAGGCGTGCCGGCGCCTCTCCAGTAACCGACTGTTCGATAATGCCATGCGCACCCAGAGGGAACAGGCATTGCGGTTGTGACAGGTCAATGTATTGACCTTGCCCCGTACGCTTCTTGTGACGCAACGCGATAAGCAATGCTGCTGCGCCGTTCACACCGGCAACCGGATCGCCATAGGCGACGTGGAGCATGACTGGCGGGTCTTCCGAACGTCCATGCAAATGGGGCAGGCCTGATGCCTGCTCGACGGTTGAGCCGTAGGCGCGATAGTCCTTCCACGCTCCGGTGCTGCCGAACGCCGGCATCGAAACCATGATGAGTTCTGGATTGACGGCCTTGAGTACGCCATAGTCCAGACCGAGCTTGGGCAGCACACCACCGGAAAAATTCTCAATCACCGCATCGGCCTGCGCGACCAGACGTTTGAGCAGATCAACGCCTTCCTCGCGAGTCAGATCCAGTGTGATGTCGAGTTTGTTCCTGTTGACTGTGTTAAACGGAACGGCTTTTTCGGCCATGTCATCGTCCACCCAGGCCTGACTGGTTTCCCAGCCGCGCCACCAGTCGGCACGCTGACAGCTTTCGACTTTGAGTATTTCCGCGCCCATGTCAGCCAGGTGGCGCGTGGCGAGCGGCCCCGCCCAGCCCATCGACAGGTCGACAATCCGGATACCGGCAAGTAAATCAACACGGCTCATGGCGACACCTCCGGATGCGTGGACAGCAGGGTTTTGTTGTCGGCGCCCAGGGCGCTGACGCGTCCATTCGGGTGCGAAGGCGTGGTGAACAGCCGAAAGGGTGTGGTCGGCGCCTGAAAAGCTTGTCCCTGCGGCGGAACAACCTGCCCGAAAGCCCCGCGTTCCACGTACTGGTCAACATCAAAGAGCTGCTCCATGGTAGGCACCGGGGCGAGTGGTACGCGCATGGCCTGGCCGCGATGGAACAACTCTTCGGCAGACCGGTCGCGGACCTTGTCGGCAATGATCCGGTCGATGCGACGGCTGTCCTGCAGGCGACCCTGTGCCGTGGCGTAGTCGGGGTTGCGAACCTCCTCATCCATGCCCAGCAGCGCACAGAACGCCTGCCACTGAGATGGGGTCAGGGCCGTCACCCCCAGCCAACCATCCCGACAGGGAAAGATGCCCAGCGGATAGGTTGGTGGAAACCGGTTCACCCCCATGCGGGGCGGCAGCCTGTCGAGCTTGTGCGTGGCAACGGCACCAACTTCCGTGAAACACAGGTTGCTTTCGAGGATGCTCGTTTCCAGCCAGGTCAGGCCGGCCTTGTTGCCCAGCTCTTGAGCCAGCACCTGTGTCATGGCGCCTACAAAGGCGGTAAGGCCTCCGACGATCTGCGCCTGGTAGCCTGTGGGCAGCAACGGTGGCCCTTCAACGGGTCCGATGCCGCGAATCATGCCGGCGAGTGACTGCACTGTGGCGTCGCTGCCGACGTAGTCACGATACGGCCCGTCACTGCCAAACCAATTGATGCTCATCACCACCAGGTCTTTATTGGTCTGCCGGAGCTGGTCTGGATCGAAGCAGGGGTGTCCAGTGCAGGCTTTTTCTCCCGTTTCCATCAGCAGCAGCTGGGCACTGCTGATCTGATCCTGGAGCGCGCGCTGTGCTTCCAGCTGCTGCAGGTCGAGCACCACACTGGATTTGTTGGTGCTGAGCCAGGCATGCATGGCGCTCGCTTCCGGGTGACTGGCATTGGCGATAAATGGCGCCAGTTGCCGGGTTGGATGCCCGCCCGGGGGCTCGACGTTGATCACCGTGGCACCGTGATCGGCAAAGAGCTTCGCGCAGTATGCCGTGCCGACAGTGCCACTGACATCGATGATGCTGATACCGTCCAGCGGTTTGGGGGCTTCGCTCATGGCTGTACAGTCTCCTCAGCAGTATCCGCCAGCACAAACATCAGGGGTTGACCTTCAGACACCTGATCACCCGGCTGGGCGGCCAGCGCCACGATCTCACCGTCACTGGCCGCACGGATTTCATGTTCCATTTTCATCGACTCAAGCACGGCCAGCAGCTGCCCGGCCCGGACCCGATCCTTTGCCTGTACCTCAAGTGTCAGCAGGACACCACGCATGGTTGCCGCCACCGGTTCGGCGCCATCCTCGCGTTGACGGTGCCCTGCCAGCCGCCGGCCCAGATCGCCGCGACTGGCTTCGCCGTAGGTCAGAATGCTGACCCAGTCGTTCGGATCCACAGTCTGGCTTTGGTTGCCGGTGGGCGGCACGAGCGGTGGCGCGTGGTGCTGCGGGTGCGACGCAGGCTGGCTCAACGGCTCAAGCTGCTCATCAAGCCAGGCTGTATAGAGTGCGCCTGTCGTCAGATCCGGGTGTTGCAGCAGGTTCTGCAGGAGCAGCAGGTTGGTGTCCACGCCTTGCAGGCGAAATTCGCACAATGCACGGTAAGTGCGGCGCAAGGCCGCGCCATAACCGTCCTGATGCCAGCAGATCAGTTTGGCCAGCAGGCTGTCGTAGCGTTCGCTGGTGGTCAGACCCGGAAAGACGTAACTGTCGACCCGAACGCCGGGGCCGCCCGGTACATCAAAGGCCAGCAGACGACCGCTGCTGGGTCCCGTTGTACCGTCTGGCAGCAGGCGTTCCTGATTGATGCGCGCCTGGATGGCTGTGCCCCTGGGTCGGAATGATGCTATGTCCAGGTCCGCCAGCGTACGGCCGTCAGCAACCTGCAGGCTGAGCGCGACCAGATCGACACCATAGACGGCTTCGGTGATGGTGTGTTCGACCTGCAGGCGAGGGTTGGCTTCCATAAAGGCAAACGGCGTATCACCGTCTAGCGGCGCGCTACAGTCAACCAGAAACTCGAAGGTCCCGAGCCCCTGGTAGCCGGCTTGCGCTGCAACCCGTACTGCAGCATCCGTAATGCGTTGACGCAGTGCATCCGGCAAGCCCGGTGCCGGCGCAATCTCCAGCACTTTTTGGTGGCGACGTTGAATGCTGCAGTCACGCTCGCCGAGCGCACTGACCGCAGCGCCATCGCCAATGATCTGTATCTCGATGTGTCGGGCGCGTGGCAGATACTGCTCGACATAGACGCGTTCATCGCCAAAGGCGCCACGGGCTTCAGACTGACAGCGGGCATAGGCATTGGCGAGCTGGTCTTCGTTCATTACGACGCGCATGCCGCGTCCGCCACCGCCAGACAACGCCTTGATGACCATGGCCTGGCCAGCGGGCAGGCTGGCAAAGAAATCTTTTGCCTGGTCCAGTGATACGGCGCCATCTGAGCCGGCCAGTATCGGCGTGCCGCTTTGCTGTGCTGCCCGCCTGGCCTGGACTTTGTCCCCGAACAGGGCGAGCAGCTCAGGCGAGGGCCCGACGAATCGCACGCCAGCCTGCTTGCAGGCCCGTGCGAACGCAGCATTTTCACTCAAAAAACCGTAGCCCGGATGCAGACCATCGCTTGCCGACTCAGCGGCTGCCTGGAGCACAGCGGTCTGGTTCAGATAAGCCGATGCCCCGGTGCCGGGCAACGCGATGGCTTGATCCGCCATCCTGACATGGAGTGCGTCAGCGTCATCGGCTGCATAGATGGCAACCGTGCGCAAACCGAGTTCGCGCGCACTGCGAATCAGGCGCACGGCGATCTCACCACGGTTGGCAATCAACAGCGTGTGGATGTTCTTGAGCGTACTTCGGATAACTGGCTTGGCCATACTGTCAGGTCGCTTCAGGGTTGAAAGGGCAGCGTCGGCAGACCGAGCTGCTGCTGTAACACCGGCTGGGCGTCGGCAACGAATTCCGCGAGCAGGCGTCGGGTATCGCGCGGGTCAATGATGTCCTGGCCGGTGGCTTCTGCCGTGCGGAAGGGTGAACCCAGCGCATTGAGGCGTGCTTCAATTTCGGCACGCTTGGCCTCTGGGTCCGGCGCAGATTCGATTTCCCGCTTGTAGGCGGCGCTGGCGCCCCCGGCAACGTGCATGGAGCCCCAACTGGCCGATGGCCAGCAGTAGCGCTGGAACATGCCACTGGGTCGGTGGTGACACTGGCCGGCGACGCCAAACAGCCGGCCGACCACAAAAGTGATCCAAGGCATGCGACTCAGACAGGTTGTCTGCACCAGTCGGGCACCGGCGCGTTCGACGCCCTGCAATTCGGACTCCAGGCCCACCATGAAGCCGGGTTCATCGGCAAAGGAGACCAGCGGGAGGTGAAAACTGTCGCAGAGCTGAATCAGCCGGATGACCTTGTTTCCGGCGGCGACATCGGTAGAGCCACCCAGATAGATGGGGTTGTTGGCCATGACACCTATCGGATAGCCGTTTACTCGAGCCAGGCCGGTAATGCGGGACCGGCCATGGTCAGGCGCGATTTCAAAGAAGCTGCCTTGGTCCACTACGCTGTCGATCAGGGCATGACTGTCATGTGGTTTGCGCCTGTCGCGCGGGATCACGTTCAACAGAGATTCATCACGGCGCTCAACGGGATCGTCGCACGGTGTGCGCGGCGGCAGTTCCCAGACGTTGGCCGGCATATAGCTCAGGAACTGGCGAATCTGACGGAAGGCATCCGCTTCGTCACTGGCCAGGTTGTTGATGACACCACTGAGTCGGGTATGGATGTGGTCGCCACCCAGTTCCTCCTTGCTGATGTCGTAACCCAACGAAGCTTTGACCACGGGCGGCCCACCGGGAAACAGCTGACTGGTGTCCTTGACCATAAGATTGAAGTGCGCCATGCAGCCGTTGATGGCGGGCAGCCCGGCGACAGAACCCATGACAGCCGACACCACAGGTACCTGATTCAGCAGCTGGACATCGATGGCAGACCAGACATTGCCATCTGGCAGGTAGGTGCGGCCAATCTGTTCGAATGACCGGACGCTGCCGCCCGCGGCGTCGAGCAGGCGCACGAAGGGCACCCGCCACTGCAGAGCCCGTTCGTTGGCGGCCAGCTCCTGGCCCAGGCCGCCACCTCCGCCACCACCGCTGCCACCCCGGACAGTGAAATCTCCGCCGGTGACCACAACCTTACGCCCCTCGATGCGGCCAAAGCCTTCGACAGCAGCCTTGGGCGTGAAGGCCTTGAGCGTGCCGTCGGCTTCATATTCGGCACTGCCGACAAGGCTGCGAAATTCCTGCAATGAGTCGGCGTCGAGCAGGCCATCTAGACGTTCGCGTACGGTGAGTTTGCCACGGCCATGTTGCCGGGCGATGCCCTCTGGACCACCCATCTGGCGGACCAGCTTCTGGCGTTGTTTCAGTTCGTCGAGTTCCGGCTGCCAACTCATGGCTTAGATTGCTCCTGACTGACCGCTGCCCGGCACAGGTCGTCGGCTGGACAACCGTAGCGGCAGCAACAAAAAAGGGGATTGCAGGCAAAAACCCCAGACGCAAGCGCTGGTGTCGTTGTCTGCAATCCCCTGTGCATGGCCCTGACTCCCCGTCTTCCGGGCCGAAGGTCAGATACTACGCAGGTCGCTGCGCGACGCCAAGTCGGCGCGACGCCACGACGGCGCGACGCCACGACGGCGCGACGCCAAGTCGGTGCACTAACCAGCCGGAGCGGACAGCCTGTCGCGGGGCGATCTTATGAATCGTCTGGTGATTCGCGTTAGCATGGCTTCCCAAGGTGTGCCACTAGGAGCAGAACATGGAGTACCGGCGGCTAGGCCGGCACGGGCTGGAGTTGCCTGCGCTGTGCCTGGGAACCATGACCTTCGGCCTGCAAGTTGATGAGGACGGCTCCCGCGACATTCTGGATCGTGCCTACGAGCACAGGCTGCGGTTTCTGGATACGGCGGATGCCTATCCACTCGGTGGCGATGGCAGCACGATTGGCAGGACTGAAGAGATCATTGGCCGCTGGGCAGCACAGCGCGGCAATCGTGACCGCCTGTTGATTGCTACCAAATGTTTCGCGCCCACACGAGGCGGCCCCAACAATCGCGGGTTGTCCAGGGCACATATCATGGAGTCGGTAGAAGCCAGCCTGCGCCGGCTGCAGACCGACTATATTGATTTGTATCAGGCGCATGGATTTGATCCGCACACGCCGATAGACGAGACGCTGCGTGCATTTGATGACCTGGTTCGACAGGGTAAGGTGCGTTACGTTGGATGTTCAAATTATCCGGCCTGGCGGCTTGGTGAAGCCTTGCGTGCCGCTGACCGGCTCAACATAACCGGATATCAGTCGGTACAACCCAGGTACAACCTGCTCTACCGGCAAATTGAAACTGAACTGCTGCCACTGTGTCGCGATCAGGGGCTGGGCGTCCTGGTCTACAACCCGCTGGCGGGTGGCTTCCTGTCCGGCAAGTATCAGCCCGGTGAGGCGCCGCGGGCCGGCACCCGATTCACATTGGGGTCTGCTGCCCAGCGTTACCAGGCGCGCTACTGGCACGACGCGCAGTTCAAGGCGGTTGAACAGCTGCGTGCTGCACTTGAACCTCGGCAGTTGAACATGGTGTCGGTGGCCGTCGGCTGGGTATTGGCGCAGGCCGGGGTCACTTCCGCCATCATCGGGGCGAGCCGCCCCGAACAGCTCGACGCCAACCTGCAGGCACTGGACGTTGAATTCGATCAGGCATTGCAGGAAGCCTGCGACGCGCTCTGGTGGTCACTGCCGCGTCAGCCGGTTGCAGAAGGCTACCGGTGAACACGCGCGATATTGGGCGGTCATCGACGTCGTCCGTCGGTACGCAACCCACCCGTCGTTATCAGGCGCGTCAGCAGGCCATTGTTGATGAGGCTGTACGTATTCTGAATCACTCCGGCTTCAGCGGGATGCGGCTGCGCGACATTGCGGCTGCGCTGGGCATGGTGCCTACGGGCGTGCACTACTACTTCCCGAACAAGGAACGCCTGGCGGCGACCTGCTATCTGCAGGCACTGGACCGGTATCGGAACTTCATCAAGCAGGCGCGGGATCGACCCACCATGTCCGAAAGACTGCAGCGATTCGTCGCCGCATACGCCCTGGACAGGCGTGCAATGATGCGCTGCGAACGCCCGCCGATGGCAGTGTTCAATGACGTTGCGGCGCTGGCAGATGACGAGGTCAATAACGCTTACGCCCGCATGTTTCTCGGCGTAGCCCGTCTGGTGGCATGGTCGTCAGACGAAAGCTGGCAGGTACTTGCCGCTCGCGCGCATTTGGTGCTGGCCGAGCTCTATTGGTCCGCAGTCTGGTTGCCTGAGTATGGTCCTGAAGAGTACGACCAGATTGCAGATCGAATGACGGCTTTGCTGCTGGACGGCTTGGCGGCACCAGGTGCTGAAAGCTTGATGCAGGCCCCGGTTGCTGAATTGCCGCTGGTTCAGGTGCCAGAGCCGGAAACTGATAACCAGTCGCGTGGACGTTTTCTCGCGGCCGCGATTGCGCTGATCAACGAGCAGGGCTATCACGGCGCGTCAG
>SKXG01000282.1 GCA_007128525.1 Pseudomonadales bacterium
GAAATGGGCCTTGCTGCCCTGCAATCAAGGAGGCCACGGCTGTGCCATGGGCGTCGGGCGCATCGTCCTCGCAATCGGTATGGGTTTGCAGCGGCAGGCGGGACAATGCCTGGTGGCTGCGATCAATTCCGGTATCGATCATGCCCACGCGCACCGGTCTGTCCGCCGGCAGGCGGTCTGCGGCTACAGGACTGGGCGCATCTGCCGTGTCCTGTCTGGTCGTCGCGTTGGCCGGCGTCGCGTTGGTCGGAGATGCAGCCCGCAGATACAGGTGGTGATAGTCATAGGTGCCATCCGGGTCGAGTTGCCGCAACTGCCGAAGTGCGGCTGCCGTGCTCAGGCTGTCCGGGGCGAGCAGAATGACCAGCTCGGTATCCAGGCCTGCCAGGGTCTCGCGGCGCAGGATGCTAAACCCCTGTTGCTGGGCCAAAGCCAGCGCTGCCTCGTCAGGTGCCAGCGCCATGATCTGAGCCCGCATGATGGGCCAGTCCAGGGGATCCAGTTCAACCACATCCGGATGCTGTTGCAGCAACCGCTCGCTGCGAAGCCCGCGCAGTTGCAGCAGATCCGCATCATGCAGGCCGAGCCGTTGTGGATCCAGGACGGCCTCCAGCGCATCGATACGACGTTCCAGTCGTTGCTCCAGGCCACGCAGTTCTGTGCCGAGCTGCTCGTCAGCCCGCTCCAGGCGCGCCTCCAGTGCCCGGGTATCGAGTTGCGACAGGCGCTCGCCGGCCGCATCCAGATCAGGGTCCAGGGTGTCTAACAGCGGCTGGCCGAGCAACGCCATGCTGACGCAGGCACTGCAAATCAGAAGCAGGGTTTTGAGCATGATGGAACGGTTTCCGCGATTACAGACTGCAGTA
Organism: Pseudomonadales bacterium; assembly: GCA_007128525.1. Classification (GTDB taxonomy): domain Bacteria; phylum Pseudomonadota; class Gammaproteobacteria; order Pseudomonadales; family Azotimanducaceae; genus SKXG01. The sequence goes on from SKXG01000282.1 coordinate 867, forward strand.
TAAAGACGTACAGTGCCGGCAAAAGCTTCCACCTAAGTCGCATTGATCATTAAGGAGCACTATGGCCGCTTCCACACAACGGCCGCTGGCCATCGTAACCGGGGCATCGGCAGGCATTGGCGCCGAGTACGCCCGTCAGCTGGCGGCACAGGGTTACGATCTACTGCTGACTGCCCGACGTGCCGACCGGCTGCTGAAGCTGGCGACTGAGCTGCAGGACAGCTACCAGGTGCAGTGTCGTACCTGTGCCGCGGATCTGGTGGACCCTGCCGCGCCAGAGCAGATCTATGCTGCCGCTACGCAGGACGGTGCTGACATCGACCTGTTGGTGAACAATGCCGGCTTTGGGGTGGCAGGGGCCTACGCCAGCCAAACCTGGCAAGCGCATGAGGCCTTTCTGCAGGTGATGGTCACTGCGGTCTGCCATCTGACGCATCGGGTGCTGCCCGGGATGCTGGCCAGGCAGCGGGGCGCCATTGTCAACGTCGCTTCCGTGGCCGGACTGATCCCGGGGTCGGCCGGGAATACCCTGTACGGTGCCGCCAAGTCACTGATGATCGGTTTCAGCGAGGCGCTGGCGGCGGAAGTGCGTAATGCCGGAATTCGCGTGCAGGTCGTCTGTCCAGGATTCACACTGTCCGAGTTTCACGATGTGCTGGGAACCCGGGAGCGGGTGTCCCGAATGCCGGGTGTGATGTGGCTCAGTGCGGAGCGGGTGGTGGCAGACAGCCTTGCCGCCCTGCAGCGCCGGCGCCCGCCTGTGGTGGTGATCCCAGGCTGGATCTATCGCGTGCTGGTGATGCTGAGCCGCAAACTGCCGCACCGCTGGCTGTTGGCAGCCATGCACAGGCGGCCTTCGCGACACTGAACAGGTCCGCGCCGCTCGCTCCGATGCTGGCACAAGGTGCTGGCAAAAAAAATAGCGCCAACCATAAAAGCTCGGGAAGAAAATGCGGGCCCCGTTCGTCTTGTTCACAACGGCAAGGCGCTGTGACTGGCACGGGACAGGAGATACAGCGAATGCAATTGGCGCGGCGGCAGGGCGCGACCCTGGCGGATGTGAAGGCAGAGATGGTTGCGGCATTGCCGCGGCTGCGCCGCTTCGCGCGCGCTTTGGCGGGTCATCCAGCCGATGCCGATGACCTGGTGCAGCTGGCGATGGAGCGAGCGCTGACACGCTACGCGCAGTGGCGCCCGGAGTCGAAGTTTGAAAGCTGGATGTTCGGCATCATGCGCAACGCGTGGATTGACGAAATCCGTTCGCGACAACGGCGCGGTTGGCAGTCTGCCGACGACGAGGATGAGGCGCTGAGTCTGCCGGCACTGGATGGCAGCCGCGAGCAGGTGGAGGCGGGCCTGTCCGTGCAGCAGGCGATGGCGCTCTTGCCCGATGAGCAGCGCCAGGCTGTGGCGTTGGTTCTGGTTGAAGGCCTGTCGTACAAGGAAGCGGCAGCGGTGATGGACGTACCCATGGGTACCCTGACCAGCCGGTTGGCGCGGGCACGAGACGCATTACAGCGGGCACTGAGCGGTGCCGGGAGCGGATCTGATGAATACTGATGATCAAACACTGATCGCCTATCTGGACGGCGAACTCGACTCTCAGCAGCGCGAGGCGCTGGAAGCAGCGCTGCAGCACGATCCGGCGCTGCAGGCGCGGCTCGCGGCACTGCAGGATTCCGACGAGAGAATTAAGGCGCATTTCGATGCCGTACTGGAAGAGCCGGTGCCGGCACATCTGCTGGCCCTACTGGAGGACGAAGCCGCCGGCACGTCTTCGGGCGCGGTCACAGGGCAAGGCGCAAGTTCTACAGGGGCAAGCTGGTCAGAGCAGCTGATGGAACTGCTCGGCTTCAATGGCTGGCGTGGATGGGGCGCTGTCACCGCAGCGCTGTTGGCAGGTGTGCTGATTGGCCAGATGCCCCGCCAGGCTGCCGACGATGCCATCTGGCTGGCTGGCGCCGACGGCTATTACGCGGCGGCGGAGCTGGCCAGCGCCCTGGAGACACAGGCTTCCGGCGTTTCGGAATCTGGTATTCAGGTCACCATGAGCTATCGCGAAGATGGCGGCGGCTATTGTCGGAGCTTTGTCTGGTCTGCAGTGGCGCAGCCCCTGGCGGGTGCGGCCTGCCGGACCGATGCAGGTTGGCGGATGCAGGTGCTCAGCCCATTGGCCCCGGAGCAGGCTGCGGATTACCGTTTGGCTGGCAGTGCGCTGCCGCCTGCGGTCCGGTCGCAGATCGAGGCGCAGATTGATGGTGCGCCACTCAGCGCCGAGCAGGAGCAGTTGCTGATGCAGCGTGAATGGCGCTAAAGCCTCGAAAGCCTCACCTGCCTACGCACTTGCTGGTAGGCTGTTGTCTGTACCGGGTATAACAGATAACAGCTCTTGGGAGGGCGTATGCAGGGCACCGCAGCGGTTGCAGAGATACTGAAACGGGAAGGCGTCGAATTCATTGCCTGTTTCCCGCACAACGACCTGATTGAGGCCTGCGCCAAAGTCGGTATTCGGCCCATCGTCTGCCGCCAGGAGCGTGTTGGCATCGCCATTGCCGATGGTTTCGCGCGCACCACCAATGGCCAGCGCATTGGTGTATTTGTCATGCAGCACGGGCCTGGTGCGGAGAATGCCTTTCCAGGCGTGGCGCAGGCCTTTACCGACAACGTGCCGTTGCTGGTGCTGCCGGCCGGCGAGGCGTCGTCCCGGCAGGGCATCAAACCGGTGTTCAATGCTTGCGACAATTATGCCCACATCACCAAGTGGCGCACCTTCGTCACGCATCCCGACCGGATCGCCGCCGCCATGCGGCATGCCTTTTATCGTCTGCGTACCGGCAAGAGTGGCCCTGTACTGGTCGAGATCGCACTGGATGCGTTGGGCGGCGAGCTGAAGCGGCCGCTCGATTACGCACCGGTCAGTGGTTCACAATTTGCGCCGCCGGTCGATGACATCAAGCAGGCTGTACAGGCGCTGCTCGACGCCGAGGCGCCCGTCATCTATGCCGGGCAGGGCGTGCTGTTTGCGCAAGCCAGCGCGGAGCTCGTTGAGCTGGCCGAGCGTCTGGACTGTCCGGTACTGACGACCATGCCCGGCAAGAGCGCCTTTCCCGAGCAGCATCCGTTGTCGATCGGCGCATCCGCCATCACCAAGCCCGAACACATGATGCATTTTCTGAATGCTGCCGATCTGGTGTTCGGCATTGGGACCAGCTTTACCCGAACGCTGTATGGCACCAATGTGCCGGGTGGAAAGCGCCTGATACAGGCCACCAACAGTGAGGAAGACATCAACAAGGACTATGTCGTTGAGCAGGCTCTGATCGGGGATGCCCGGCTCTGTCTCAAGGCAATGAATGCCGAACTGGCTGAGCGCGGCATACAACGCGGGCCGGGACCCAGAGCCGAGGATGCCAAGGCGCGCAAGGCGGCGTTCCTGGCGCGCTGGAAGCCCGAGCTTGAGTCAGATGAAGTGCCGATCAATCAGTTTCGGATCGTGCATGAGCTGATGCAGCGCCTGGATCCGGCGAAGACCATCATCACGCATGATGCCGGCACACCGCGAGAGCAACTGATCTCGTTTTGGGAAGCGCCGGCGCCACGGAGTTACCTGGGTTGGGGCAAGACGACCCAGTTGGGGTTTGGTCTCGGGGCTGTGATGGGGGCCAAGCTGGCAGAGCCGGACAAGCTTTGCGTCAACATCATGGGCGACTCGGCCATCGGCATGGTCGGCATGGATATCGAAACGGCCGTGCGCAATGGTATTGGCATCCTGACCATCGTATTCAACAACGGGATCATGGCCATCGAGACCAATGCGCTGACCGAAGCGCAGTCGCAATATGGTGCCAACAACCAGGGTGGTGACTATGCCGCGCTGGCGGAGGCGCTGGGTGCCTGGGGTCGCCGCGTCGAGCGGCCGGACGATTTTGGACCGGCGCTGACGGCGGCCATCGAACAGACCGAACAGGGCCGGCCGGCTGTACTCGACTGTGTCGTCAAAGCCGGCTACATCTGGCCCGGTAAGGGTGATCCGGAATAGTACTGACTGCGGCCTAAACGCGTTCCAGAATGTGTATCGCGCAGGCTGACCCCAGGCCTATGACGTGGGTCAGCCCAAGCCGTGCACCATCAACCTGGCGTGCGCCGGCGTTGCCGCGCAGATGCGTCACCACTTCATAGATGTTGGCAATGCCGGTGGCACCGAGTGGGTGTCCCTTGGACAGCAGGCCACCGGACAGGTTGACCGGCGTGCGGCCGCCCAGCGTGGCGTGTCCCTCGTCAATGAAGCGGCCGCCTTCACCGTCGGCACACAGCCCCAGGTTCTCGTAGTGCAGAATCTCGGCTGTCGCGAAACAGTCGTGCAATTCCACCAGATCAAGATCCTCCGGCCCGACACCAGCCTGCTCATAGGCCGCATCAGCGGCAATGCGGGTGCAGGTGTTGACGTCCGGCATCACCAGGTTGCGTTCCTGCCAGGGATCTGACGTCAGTGCCGAGGCACGAATCCGAACGGCTCGGTCTGTCAGTCCCAGCTCGCGGACTTTGCGCCCGCTGCAGAGCACGGCAGCTGCAGAGCCATCAACATTGACGGAACACATCAGCTTGGTATTCGGATAGCTGATCATCTCGGCATTCATCACCGTTTCAAGCGGCGTCTCGACCTGATACATGGCCTTGGGGTTCATCGTCGAGTGGTGATGATTCTTTACAGAGACTTTGGCGAACTGCTCGAAGGTGGTGCCGTGCTTGCGGCTGTGCTCCATGCCGGCTTCGGCAAACACCGTAGGCATGGTGCCGCCCCCGAGCAGGCCTTCGGTCGGTATGCCGGCATTGCCACCGCCGCCACCGAGCAGTCCGCGACCCATCTGCTCGACACCGACGGCCAGCGCAACGTCGTGCACGCCAGCCTTGATGGACATCCAGGCTTCACGAAAGGCGGTGGCACCTGTAGCGCAGGCATTGGCACAGTTCACCACCGGAATGCCAGTCTGACCGATCTGTTGCAGGATGCGCTGCCCGACCATGCCGTTGGCTTGAAACAGGTTGCCGCAGTACAGCGCCTGCATCTGGCGGATGTCGAGGCCGGCGTCGTCGAGCGCAAGCAAGGCGGCTTCCGCGCCCAAGTCTGGCACTGTACGATCTGGAAAGCGCCCGAACTTGAGCATGTCGACGCCAACCACATAGACTTCGTCATTCATGGGGTTCCCCTCCGCTAATGGCCCCTGCACAATCAGTCAGCGGGCACAAAGAAGTACGACAGATAGTGATTCCCGTCCTTATCTTTCCGGCCCAGCGCATCCCGAAATACCACCCGGACCGGCATATCGAATTGAATCTTCTCAGGGTCTGCTTCGATGTCCATCAGATTGCCCTTCAAGGTACCCCCGCCATCCAGATCAACCACGGCTGATATAAAAGGGACCTCAATACCGGGAAAGGATCGGTGCACGATGGCATAGCTGTACAGTCGGCCATGCTCTGCCAGTCTGATGTCGCGCATCTGACCCCGGGCGCTGCAATGCGCGCAAACCTTGCGAGTTCCCGTGTAAGTGGCGCCGCAGCTGTCGCAGACACAGCCCGCCAGATAGGGCTCGCCGGTGGCCGGAATTTTAAGGTAGTCAACGGCTGGCTTTGACGTGTGCGTGGTGGATGGAGCAGTCATTACGGTATCCCCTAGAGCGCGTAAGGCAGGTGGTCGCGAATGTCATCGGGCGAAGAGAGCACCAGGTTCTTGCCGACTTCAGCCTGAATCAGTTTGCGCGTCGCCGCATCCAGTGTGTCCCGGAGCTGGCCAAGGAAGGCCGGTGGTGCGACCAGATACAGCTTGTCAAAACGGCTGCTGGTGCGTCCCTGCTGCAGCTTCTGGGAAACCTCCCGGGCAAAAATCTCGATCTCGTGTTTCTTGCGATGGTTTTCCGTCAGGTGGCGACCCTCTCCGTGGCTCTCGTAGACCATGCCAGGACCGTCTTCGCTCAGGTCGCCCTCATGCAGGCGGCTTTCGGGGTGCGTCAGGGTTTCGAACTCCACCAGTGGTTTTCGTGAATTGCTGGTTTCGAATAACCGGGCGCGGCTGCTGTCTGCCGCAACGACCCAGATTTTGCCTGTCATCTTTGTCTCCCTTGGCTGGTGCGTGTGTGGTGAATGTCCTCAAGCGCTTGCACACGATTGACTTTGTCGCGCTTGTGACGACGAGCATCTGTCTGCAAGACAGGGCGTGTGCAAGGTTGAGACTGCGACGGCGCATCGAACAAGTCAATCGGCCTGTGCCGGGTCGGGGTCATCCGTGACGATCAGTTGCATGCCGTCGGAGCCGATGACAGTCACAATCAGGCCCGCCTGCAGGGTTTGCTCGCCGGCACTGCGGGCCAGCCAGCGTTCGTGGCCGATCAGTATCAGCCCCTCGGGGTTGAGGGTCCGCAGCACGCGTCCGCGCCGGCCATGCAGGCCGCGGACACCCGGCGTCGAGCCTGGTGCCAGGACACGGCGGGTCAGCGGATACATCGCCACATCCTTGATGACCCAGGCCGTCGCGATGCCAATGGCGACGCCGAACGGCAGATAACCCAGGTGGTGCGCCCACCACAGCACGGTGACCAGGAATGCCAGGCCGGGCAGCTGCAGCAGTATGTAGCGAAGTGGGGTCGACATAGGCAGGCCTCCACGAGTAACGGCCCGATGCCGCCTGTCATCGCCCTGCGGTTTGGTTCCGGAGGATTGTCAGACATGAAGCTGCGGCGTCGGACGAAGTCGGGCAACATAATGACCCGACAATAAAGTAAAACAAGTCCGCCACTGCGGGCATCTCTGCCGGACTGGTCATGACGACCGCCGTTGAGGGGACGACATCTGAAGCGACGAGCGCCCGGGTGATGGCCATTCGGGTTTGCTGAACTCAGGTTCAGCTGGTTGCGATGCGCTGCCGTTCAGCCATCGCGAAATGAGAAGCAGAGGAGGAGTCCCATGCCCCGCTCAATATTGATCTGGATCGTAGCTGGTTTGCTGACGTTGCTGGCGTCTGCACCTGTGCACGCCGGCAATTGCCCGCCACTAATACAGCTGGTCGAAGATACCTTGGAAATTTCCGATGCCCTGGGTCTGGATGATGCCACCGTGGCAGACATTGAGGCTTTGCGTGACGAAGCTGAGGCCAAGCACGAGGCTGGAGATGATCGGGCCTGTGTCGAGACGATTGACAGTGCGCTGGCGCTGCTTGAGCCGGAAGAGTAAGTTCTTATACGTCCGATAGCGGGACGTGACCATGACAGACGAGGTCCTCAACCAGCCGCCGCCGTTGATCGATCATGATCTGTACGGTGCTGATCCGTCCTTACGGTTGTGTCTGCAGACATTTGGCGGCGGCTGGGGTGCGGAACCTCTGCAGCAGTATGCAGATTGCATTCGCACAGACCTGGCAGAGCAGGGTGTGCTGGCGAATCGATACCCTCCGGTGTTGCATACCCATGACATGTATGGACGGCGTATCGATCGGGTTGCCTTCCA
>SKXG01000206.1 GCA_007128525.1 Pseudomonadales bacterium
AGTGATGCCGGCATTGTTCACCAGCACCAACGGCAGATCAGCATCGCGCTTCAGCAACGCCAGAAGTTCAGCGACCGATTCCTTGTTTTCCACACGCAACGGACAACCCAGACCGCTGATGCCCTGCTCTTCCATACGCTGTTGAATGGAAGCAGCGCCAGCCTCTGTTGTCGCAGTACCAACAACAAAGAAACCATCCTGCGCCAGGCGCTCAAGTATGGCACGACCGATACCACGACTGGCGCCAGTAACCAAGGCAACCCGCTGACCTTCCTGCCAGCGACTCATGCCGAAACCCCGTCCAGGGCCTTGGCAAACGAAGCTTCTGAATCGAGCGCAGCCACACTGACGCTCTTGTCAATCCGACGGATGAGCCCGCCCAACACTTTCCCTGGGCCGCATTCAATGGCTGAGGTCATACCATCAGACACCATGCGCTCGATGCTCTTGCTCCACAACACAGGCTGAGAAAGCTGCGAGATCAAACGTTGACGCAAAGCTTCAACAGTTTCGCTAACCTCAGCATCCACATTCTGAACGATTCGTACTTTGGGCATCTGGAGATCCAGAGCATTCAGCGCGGCCGCAAACTCTTCCGCAGCAGGCGCCATCAACTCACAGTGGACAGGCACGCTGACCGGCAACTTCATGGCGCGTTTCGCACCAGCCGCCTGACACTTCTCTATAGACGCATCAACGGAGGCTGTGTGACCAACGATGACGATTTGTCCAGGCGCATTGAAATTCGCGGGCGCAACCACACCATCGATGCCCTGACAGCACTCGGCGACCTGCGCATCGTCCAGCCCGAGTATGGCTGCCACGGCACCTTCACCGGCGGGAACCGCCTTTTGCATCAGTTTGCCGCGCAGATTGACGAGCTTTACCACATCGGCAAATGGCAGGGCGTCGCTGCATACCAGAGCTGTAAATTCACCCAACGAGTGGCCAGCCATGACTTCGGGACGGACATCGCTACGCTGTGTCCAAAGTCGCCACAGCGCAACGCTGGCGGTCAAAATGGCCGGCTGGGTAATGGCGGTTTGATTGAGCTCTTCGGCCGGCCCGTCGGCGATAGTCTTCGACAGTGATATCCCAAGAGCTTCATCAGCTTCGGCAAAGCACTGCTGCACCACCGGCTCTGCTTGAACGAACTCGCTCAGCATGCCGACTTCCTGAGAACCCTGTCCGGGAAAAACGAAACCTAGCACCAGGCGTCCCCCTCTACTCTGCGCGTACGCTTGTTGATTCTGCGTCCTCTATGCACCTGAGGCACCTGCTTCAGACAGCGTCAATGCACCAGGGCCCAGCTGAAGACGCGGCTCAGAGTTCGGGCAATACCTTCTTGCCGCGATAAAAGCCATCTGCAGTCACATGGTGACGACGGTGGGTTTCACCTGTGGTGGGATCGACCGACAACGTCGGCCCCTTCAGCGCATCATGTGAACGGCGCTGACCACGACGTGCCCGGGTGACTTTGCTCTTCTGTACAGCCATGGCTGATTTGCTCCGCGAAAATTCCTATCTGCGTTGCCAGTCGGGCAACTCCAAAATTCCGACCGGACCGGTCACTGACCATCCGGGTCGGGTTTACGCCAATGCTTCAGCACGGCGAAGGGATTGTCTCCCTGCTCAAGCTCTGCCTCTGACTCGCCAGCCGGATAACGCATTGCCGGCATGCTCGGGCAGTTTCGATCCTGACAAACCAACTCTGGCAAAGCCAGGATCAACTCATCCTCTATCAGGTCAGCCACCAGAACCGTGTCACCATCCAGTACGAACGGCTCCAATTCAGCATCCAACGACTGCGCCCGGTCTTCGCCCCGTACCAGACAGAGCGCCAGCTGCACATCAATCGGCCTCGGCACCGCCTGCAGGCAGCGCTGACAGGACAGGTAGACTTGCGTATGTACCTCTCCAGTCACATGGGTCCGCCGCTGTTCATCCTGAAAAAAGGACAACTGCACTGCAACCACGGCCTCTTCGCCATCAGCCTCCGATGTTGGTGCCGCCGGGTCAACCGGTGCCAGCAACTGCGCCAGGCGCTGAAACTGGGAAAGCCGGATCCTGCCACGCCAATTCCCGCGCTGACGGGCTAAATGAAAGGGCTCAACGGCATAAGGCTGGGGCTGGGCTGACATAGCGCGCGCAATCATAGGGACGCCAAGGCAGGGTGTCAAAGCGAATCTCTTGCTATTTCAAGCAGTTCTAAGAAGAATCCTGGCCCGCTCAAACCATCTCCCAACACTGCCGACGGAGGAGCCGTGGACCTGATACTGGCGTCATCTTCACCCTATCGAGCAGACCTGCTGCGGCGACTGAATCTGCCCTTTCGCCAGGTCTCTCCTGATATCGATGAGACCATGCACGCCGGCGAGCATCCACGCGCCCTGGTCGCGCGCCTGGCCCGCGAGAAGGCGCGGGCTGTGGCCAGCACGCTCGGAGATGCCAGCGGGCCAGCCGGCGGGCCAGCCAGCGGGCGAGAGGGCGCCACTGTGCGGCTGATCATCGGCAGCGACCAGGTACTGTGGGCCAATGACGAGGTGCTGACCAAGCCGGGGTCGACAGAGCGGGCGCAGCACCAGCTGACAAGCCTCAGCGGCAGCCAGGCCCGGCTCCTGACCGGGGTCGCGCTGCTCAATACCGACAGCGGCCACATGCAATTCAGCGTAGCGACGACCACCCTGCACTTCCGCTGCCTGAGCGCCGCCGAGATCGCACACTATGTCGCCACTGAGATGCCGCTGGACTGCGCCGGTGCCTTCAAGGCCGAAGGCCTGGGCATCAGCCTGTTCGAACAGATCAGCGGTGACGATCACACCGCAATCATCGGCCTGCCCCTGATCCGCCTGATCGATTTCCTGCGTAACGAAGGCTACAACCCGTTGCAGCCCGACTAGGGCGCCCTCAATCAGGCGCCCCACTTGCACCGCGCATCTTCTCCCAGGCGACCTCGAAATCATCCGGCGCCGGCACTTCAAAGCGATGCCCGCCGGCGGCCTCAGGCAGGGTCAGGACCCGGGCATGCAGGTATAGCCGATTGAGCGCGGCCGCCCTCGCCTGCCCCAACTGCGCCTCGCTGGCATACTTTTCGTCGCCGACCAGCGGATGACCTTCGGCCTGGGCATGGACCCGTATCTGATGCGTACGACCGGTCTGCGGATGCGCTCGCAGCCAGCTGACCCGGTCGCTGCGGCGCTCTATCTCGAAATCTGTCCGCGAGGCCTTGCCGCTGGCGTCCACCCGCACCCGGCGCTCACCGCTGGCTGTCACGTAACGACTGAGCTTCAACGACACCGTCCGAACCCGCCTTGGCCAGCCACCATGGACCAGCAGGTCATAGGTCTTGCGCACCTGGCCCTCCCGAAACGCCCGGTGCATCGCCAGCAGGGCCGGACGCGTCTTCGCCAGGAGCAGGCAGCCTGAGGTATCCCGGTCAAGCCGGTGGACCAGTGCCAGACGGTCCAGCTCCGGCCGCTGCTGGCGCAGAATTTCGATCAGACCGAGCTGAATCCCGCTCCCGCCATGCACCGCCAGGCCGGCGGGCTTGTTCACCACCATCAGTGCGTCATCCTCAAACAGCACAGCACCTTCGAGCCGGTCGAGCTGCCAGCCGGGCACCTGCGCAGCCAGGGCCTGCGGCGCCCCGTGCCAGGGTGGAACACGGACAACATCGCCGGCGCGCAACTTATAATAGGGGCCGATGCGCCGACCATTTACCCGCACCTCGCCCTTGCGCACCATCCGGTAGACCCGACTGCGAGGCACACCCGACAATTCTCGCAGCAGAAAATTGTCGATGCGCTGGCCGGCATCCAGGTCGACGGTGACATGCTGTACCGCCCGCTCAACGGACATCGCGACTCCTGCGCCTGGCTCGCCCCACAGACATGTACTGACCTCGCAAAATTCCTAGCGATTGAACAACTTAGCAGGTGCTGCTATGCTCGGGCCGCTTGCCCCCGGCCCACAGGTGCCGGGACGTTGGGCCAACGGTGCGGTCTGCCAGCCTTGAAACGGCCCGCAGACCGGAATCATCGCGCTCATGCAGCTCTGCAATGCCAGCGGGATTTTGCAGCAAGACTGACAGTAAGGCGAATCCGATACCGGGCGCGCGACGGCCAAACCGGACCCTGGCGTGAGCAAGCAGGAGAATGAACAACGTCGAGATACGAGACGAGTTGCGGCGGAACATATCCATTTCAACCGGCCGATCGTCGAACAGAAGTGACGAACCAACGACGTACACGACTGTCATTCACTATTACAAGTAACGCGCTGGAACCCGCGCGACGACGAGACAGAAACGAACTTTGCCAGATGCTGCCAGCCATCCGCAGCAGCATGGGCGTTAAGCGGAAGCACTAATGTGCACCCTGCCCCTCCGGGCAGCTTGGGAAGACTGGAACCGTTAAATTCGCTTCGAAACGAAATCCAACGGAGATCGTGACGATTAACGACTTAGCGCAACGACACTGCCACAGCATTGCCGCAGGGCGATGCGGTTGACCGTTTCCTGAGTTTGGCTCTCTAGCCAGGCCCGCTGTTTCTGCATCGACGCGTGCGTTGGGACCAGCCCAACAATGGAAGTTGCACGCCATGAAACGCATGCTGATCAATGCCACGCAACCGGAAGAAGTCCGTGTTGCGATGGTAGACGGCCAGAAGCTCTACGACCTTGATATCGAAAACCGTGGCCGCGAACAGAAAAAGGCCAGTATCTACAAAGCACGTATCACCCGCGTTGAACCCAGCCTTGAAGCCGCCTTCGTCGACTTCGGTGCCGATCGTCACGGATTCCTGCCATTAAAGGAAATTGCCCGCAGCTATTTTCGTAAAGGCGCCGACAGCGGCGGCAAGAAAAGCATTCAGGACCTGGTTCAGGAAGGCCAGGAAGTCATCGTTCAGGTCGATAAAGACGAACGCGGCACCAAAGGTGCGGCGCTGTCGACTTTTATCAGTCTGGCCGGCCGCTACCTGGTGCTGATGCCGAACAACCCCCGTGCCGGCGGCATTTCCCGCCGCATTGAGGGTGAAGAACGCGACAGCCTGCGCGACATACTCAGCCAGCTCAATATCCCGGAAGGCATGGGCGTTATAGTCCGCACCGCCGGCGTTGAGCGCAGTGTTGAAGAGTTGCAGTGGGATCTCGACTATCTGCTGACCCTGTGGGATGCGATCGGCAAGGCCGCTGCAGAAGAAAAAGCGCCGAAACTCCTGTATCAGGAAAACAGCGTCCTTCTACGTGCCCTGCGTGACTATCTGCGCAAGGACATCGGTGAAGTGCTGATTGACGAGAAGAGTGCACATGGCGAAGCCATGACCTTTGCCGAGCAGGTGCTGCCTTCGTTCAAGGATCGGATCAAGCTCTACAATGATCCGATTCCGCTGTTCAGCCGCTATCAGATTGAGAGCCAGATCGAGAGCGCATTCGAACATGACGTCAAACTGCCTTCAGGCGGCAGCATCGTCATCGACCCAACTGAGGCCCTGGTCTCAATTGACATCAACTCTGCTCGCGCCACCAAGGGCGCAGACATTGAAGAAACCGCCCTCAACACCAATCTCGAGGCAGCCGATGAAATCGGTCGCCAGCTGCGGCTGCGTGACGTTGGCGGCCTGATCGTCATCGACTTCATCGACATGGCCAGCAGTCGCAATCAGCGCGCCGTGGAAAACCGCATGCGCGAAGCACTGGAGTCTGACCGTGCACGCGTGCAGGTTGGGCGAATTTCCCGCTTCGGTCTGATGGAAATGTCCCGCCAGCGGCTGCGCCCATCGCTGGAAGAAACCACCACACAGCTGTGCCCGCGCTGCTCCGGCCAAGGCCGCATCCGCGACGTCCGCTCGCTGGCGCTTGCGGTACTCCGGGTCATGGAAGAAGAAGCCCTGAAAGAGCACAGCGCCGTGGTGCGGGCCGTGGTGCCGGTAAATGTTGGCGCTTATCTGCTCAACGAAAAGCGTGCTGATGTCGCCGCCATCGAGCAGCGCACCAGAACGCACTTGATCGTGGTGCCGAACCCGCTGCTGGAAACCCCGCATTATGAGGTGCAACGCATGCGGGAGGATGAGGCCAAGCTCGAAGGTGGCGTCGCCAGCTTCGAAATCGTCGACAACCTGGTTGTTGACAGTGCCGAGCCCGAGTGGGTGCAGGCCCAGCCGGTTGCCGCAGCACCGCGCGCTGCGGTCAGCCACATCATGCCGGCCGCACCCGCCCCTATGGCGGCACAGGCAGCGGTTGCCGAGCCCACGACCAAGGCTGAAGCGCCCGCCAAACCGGCAGCACGCACGCAGCCAGCGGTCCCGTCCAAGCCAGCGCCTGCGACGGAAGGCCCTGGTCTGGTTCGTCGCATCATTGGCGCCTTGTTCAGCTCCCCGGTCGAAGGTACCACCGAGGTTGTAGTCGCCGACACGACGGTCGCCAGCAAACCCGCTGCGCGCTCCCGACCTGCCGGAGATCAGGATTCCAAGCAGCGCTCACAGCGCCAGCGTCGGTCCCGCAAGCCCGATGCGCCCAGCACTGACGAGCAGAACGCCGCACCGGCCCGCCAAAGGCCCGAGCCTGATACCAGCGCAACGACAGATGCTGACACTGATGACGCGACCCCGCGCCCGGCAAAGCGCCGGCGCCGGCGCGGCGGTCGTGGCCGCAATGGTGACCGCAACAACCGCCCCGATCGCCAGGAAGGCCAGGATAGCCAGGACGAAGCAGCGGACCAGCCTGCCGTGGCGACCGCCAAGGCAGATTCGGAAAGCTCCGATGTTGAGACGTCCACGCGTGGCGACGGCGGGCGTCGACGCAATCGCCGCGGCCAGCGCAACGACCGTCCGCAGGCAGAGGCCGTCCCCGATCGTGCCGAAACAGCTACTGCAGAAGACTACGACGATCTGCCGGAGAACCGGCTGCCGCCGAACCTGGAACAGAGCAAACGCATGCCGCGACGTGACCGCGCCGCATTGGCTGGCGGTCAGGGACGCGGCCCGGAAGCCGGCGTCCAACCGCCTGTGCCACCAGTACGCGCCACTGCGCCTGAGGCCGCTGCAGAAAACCCTGCAGAGAGCTCCGCACAGAAACCGGACGCTGATGCAGCGCAAACCGAGCCTGCCCACGAGTCGGTCGCCACGCCCGAGAATGATGCCGAGACCAGCGGCGCAGCCACGGCAGCGCCAACGGCGCCTCCAGCTGATGCCGAGGAGACCAAGGTCTCCACACCCCAGGCTGAAAGTGCGCCCACCGCCAAACCCAGCACCGACGCCATGCCGGACAGTGAAACCAGTGTCGTGATCGAACAGCCTGCGCTGAAGCCGGCAGAAGCACCGCCATTACCTAAAGGGCGAGCTGCCAATGACCCGAGGGAAATCCGCAAACGCGAACGCGAAGCTCGCTTGCGGCAGCAACAGGACTGAACCCGCCCCGAACCCGGGCTGACGGCGGCCGTCAGCCCGGGTCAGTGGCATCACCTCTATCCAGACGCCACGTCTGCTCAAGCTCCACGAACTGAAGGCCTGACACTTTGGGGACGCCGAAGCGCGGATCATTGGGGAAAGGGCTCACTCGCCCGGTATTCCTGAATCCCAGGCGTTCGTAGTAGGCGATCAGCTCAAGGCGACGTTCGATCACCAGCATGCGCATACCCGGAGACTGGTGCACCAGTCGCAAATAGCGCCGCGCAAAGCGCAGGCAACGGCGCCCCAACCCCAGCCCCTGCAAACCGGGTCGAATGACGAACATGCCCAGTTCCGGCAACCCCACAGGTGGGCACTGCAGGCTGAAACACCCGAGCACCCTCTGGCCACCCGCTTGTGGCTGCTCCAGCACGAAGACTGCCGAGTTGGGCCCCCGAATCAACCGTCCAACCTCCCGACCATCGGTACGCTGGCCATCAAGCAAGTCCGCCTCCGTCGTCCAGCCTTGCCGACTGCTGTCGCCCCGATAGGCGCTGTTGATCAGCCCAACCAGCGTCGACACATCGTTCGGTCCTGCCCGGCGGAAGCGCCACTGACCAGTCCCGAATGTGAAACCCGTCACAGTTGCTATACTCCTCTCGACACCGGCTCGGACCGCAGAAGTCCACCAAGAAAAACCGTCAGCCAGGATTGCCCATGAAGCCCAAGCGCACGGGACGCCGTTACAAGCCGCAGCTGCTGAGTGCCCCTGGTCATGGCCCTGCAGCGAGTCCCGATGACAAGGATGCCGCACTGGCCCAGCTCTGCGCCATCATGGATCATGCAGATGCTGGCCTGTGCGCCTTTGACCTGGATGGCCAGCGGTTCATCTACGTCAACCAGACCCTGCTG
>SKXG01000395.1 GCA_007128525.1 Pseudomonadales bacterium
AGCGCGCCGGCACCCTTGCTCGGCATATTGGAATCCAAGGCCGTCATCAATAACGGTGTGATTTCTGAGCTTGACCTGTCGGGTGATGCCGCTTCAGGTGATTCCGATGCGGCAGGCTATGACATAGCCAATGTGGCCATGCTGAGGTTGTAACGGACATGGTCGGCAGTCAGCAGACATCGCAGCGTATACGCAACGGGTCGTCCCGTCCGGCCTATGCCTTCGGGCCCTTTGTGCTGGACACAGCGGAGCGCCGCTTGAGCAGAGAAAGTGTTGCGCTGAGCCTGCCGCCCAAAGCGTTCGATGTCCTGGCCTGTCTTCTGGAGCACGCTGGCCACCTGCTTACCAAGCAACAGATCTTCGATCTCGTCTGGCATGGCGCCATCGTCAGCGACAACGCGCTGATGCAAGCCGTTCGTCAAATTCGAACTGTATTGGATGATGACGCCAGCAATCCAACCTACCTGGAAACTGTACCGCGTTCCGGGTATCGATTCGTGGCAGATCAAGTGCGGGAGATTTCACCAGAGCCGCCGTATGCTTCTGACGGAGCGGCGGACACCGGCCCTGGGGTGCCCGAGTTCTCACCTCTCTGCCAGCCCGGTCAGCAAGCCGAAGGCAGAGCGCTTTATCTGCAGGGCAGGGTAGACGATGAGGAGTTGCTGCGGCGTTATGAAGCTTTGCTACGTGCCTTTGTTGCAACACTGCAACGCGGTTCGAGAGTGACGCTGGCCATTGTGGAAGATACGTCTCAGCTCTGAATATGATGCCGGGTTCCCTTGATGTAGTCGCCGGCCGCGCTGCCAGCAGGCGCTCGGAATCTTGAACCACCAGACAGCCTCGGTCTGCCCCGAGGCGGCTCGCCATCCGGGCGGTAGACACGGATAACACCGCCGGGGTCAGAAAGATAAAAGGGCACGCCGAAGTGATGCGCAATGGCAGTGTCCTGGGGTGAGAACAGGTTCCGTCCCGGCCCTGGAGCGCCGTGTGTGTGCCAGAATGCAATCAAATCGTCCAGCTTGTGTCGAGGAATGCCGATGGTGGCTTTTCCGGCTCGAGGTTCGCCATCTGCTATCCGCACCATGATGCCGTTATCAGTGGCATAAAGGGCTGCGATAAACTCCCTGTCTTCACGCACCGACCGGGCCAGATAGCATTCACTGAGTGTTTTGACGGCCGCCATCTGCGACTCGAACCTTTGCTTATCCAAATTGCAATCTGCTGATGCGATGGCCGGTAAGGCAAGCAGCATTGCCATTGCTTTCCGCATTGTTGATCTCCCGACGTGAAAGTCGAGAGATGGTGCACTTTGCCGGAAATTCGGAAATGAGCGGTTGCTGAAGCGTTACTGAGGACACTTCAGTGTTTTCTTCAGAGTAAAGTCACCCTGTTCAGGTGCGATATCGCCCTATACCTTTCCATCGGCGATAAGCTGATGCCAGTCTGTCGTGTTGGATGCGGTCATTCTCTGTGATCGTTATCCTGCGGTGGCGGCTTGAACAGAGCTTCGAGCCTGGCTTTGGCAGCATCTTCCTTGCTGACGGCAGACTCATCGGTGTTCGAGCTGACATCCGTATCCGTGTCTTCTGCTGTGGACGACGTCTCGCCGAACAGGGCTTCAAGTTGTGCCCGGCTTTGCCCCTCGCGCGGATTTTGCGCCTGATCAAAGGCATTGGGGCACGGTTTGAAATAGTCGCAGAAGTTGGCCGTTTCCTTGTTCAGCGGATGCTCGGCCTGATCTTCATCGCATTGCTCCGGTCGAATTGAGGGATCGAAGTGCACACACATCCGGCAGCAATGTACTTCGGTAAAGCAGGACGGACAGTGCGCGCGCCGGCTGATCGGATGCAACAGCTGCTCGAGGGCTGTGCCGCAATTCCAGCAGACGAAGTCTTGCATGAGGCCTCCATCAATAACTATCCGGTGCCTGAAAGCCGAAACCCATCTGCTCCAGCAGGGTGGCCGCAGAGAGTGTCGTCAGATCGCCGAATTCCGGACCGATAATCTGTACACCAATTGGCAGCCCTTCGGCATTGGGCCCTGTTGGCACCACCGTTGAAGGAAGATAACAAAGGCTGGCCAGGCCGGCCCAGAACAGTTGCTGCCAGTAGGGTTGTGCCTTGCCATCCACCTGCAGGCTGCGCTGCTCGAATGGTCGTTCATCCTGCGGAAAGGCCGCAGTTGCGCCAACCGGGGCAAGCAGAATGTCCCATTCTTCAAAAAAGTTCTGCCAGGCCCAGCGCAGACGTGTGCGGTGTTCATTGCGTTGCAACCAGCGATAGTGCGTCAGCAGTCGGCGGCGAATGGCTTCGGCAGCCGGACTCTGGTCGTCGGGATCAAGCGCACCAAGCTCCGCGATTTCTTTGTCATGCTCCTCCGGGGACTGGCGGCCACTCATCGCGGCCTGCAGCAGGGCCGCGTAGGTGCGATGGTGCTCTTGCGCATCAAACTCCGGGCGCGCGTCCCAGCTCACAGTGGCACCGGCCGATGCAAAAGCTTCAGCAACACGGTCGACCCGTTGGCGCACATCTGCCGACACAGGTGCGTTACCGGCATCGTGCCAGACTGCAACGCGGAACTCGCCGGCCGATTGTGGGCGGGGTGGACGCAGTTGCAGTCGGTAACCCCGGGCCTGGATCTGATCCGGCCCGGCCATGACCTTGAGCGCGAGATGCAGATCCTGGGCAGAGCGTGCGAGGGGGCCGAGCACACTGATGTCGGCCGGTGTCAGGTTGGCGCTGAGCGCATGACCACGCGAGGGTATCAGTTCATAGCTGGCTTTGTGGCCGAACAGCCCGCAGTAATGTGCCGGCCCCCGAATGGAGCCGCCGATGTCTGAGCCGCTGTCCAGGCTCGTCAGGCCGGCCGCCAACGCGGCAGCGGAGCCGCCCGATGAGCCCCCGGGGGTCCTGCCCTGTTGCCAGGGGTTGTGGGTGGTGCCGTAGATGTCGTTGAAGCTCTGCCAGTCTGCCAGATGCAGCGGCACGTTGGTCTTGCCGAAGAGAATGGCGCCGGCCCGCTTCAGCCGTTGGACGGCCAGTGCATCTTCGGTGGCCATGTTGTCGCGCCATGCCGGGTCGCCCCAGGTGGTGAGCAGGCCGGCGACGTTGTAGGACTCCTTGATGGTCATGGGCACACCGTGCAAGGGGCCGAGCGGTTGGCCATGGCGTAATGCCCAGTCGGCGGCCGCCGCAGCCTCGCGGGCACGCTCCCGGTCATCGACGATGATGGCGTTCAGTGCCGGATTGAAGCGGTCAACCCGGTCGAGAAAATATTCGAGCAGTTCGCGTGCGCTGAAATCTCCGTCACGCAGTCGCTGTGCCAGCATGCTGGCGGATTGAAAGGCCGGTTCAGTCACCTCGATCTCCCCATGTCGGTATCTGATACATGGCAACATA
Source organism: Pseudomonadales bacterium (assembly GCA_007128525.1). Classification (GTDB taxonomy): domain Bacteria; phylum Pseudomonadota; class Gammaproteobacteria; order Pseudomonadales; family Azotimanducaceae; genus SKXG01. The sequence continues at coordinate 3,399 of SKXG01000395.1, forward strand.
TCACGATCCCGTTCCGGGCATGGCGCACCGGTTGGGGAGCGACTTAGGCGTTTTGTGGTCTGTGTGGTATGACGACAAAAGGAACGCAGGCAGTGGTCCAGGTTTTGCGGCAGGGCGCGACAGCTCTGGTATTGGCAGCTTCGCTCTCGTTGTGCGCGGCAGTGCAGGCACAGGACAACGCGTCGCCGCTGGACAGCTGGCAAACGTTGATTCGCGACAAGCCCTTCTGGGAGAGCCAGGGCGTGCATGCCAACCTGGCCACGATTCGCCGCTGGGTACTGTCGGGCGTGTCCTATTGCGAAGTGGAGGACAGGCACATTTTCTTCGATCGCCGGGCGACCTTCTTGGGTTACATGGACAATGCCCAGAGTCCTGAGGAGACCCAGCAACGTATCAACATGCATCGGGCCCGCTTCGCTGAAGCCGGCCGGGTGCCAGGGTGGGTCTCCGGCGGGTCCGGACGCAGCGGCTATCCCTTTGCGCTGGCGTGTCGCCAGCCCTATGCAAGGCTGAGTGATGCCTTGGCCCGCTATACCGGGGAGGATGCTTCGGCACGGCTCTGGGGCACCTGGGATGGCATGCGGCTGGGCAGTGCGGACAGTGAGATCTCGCTGCATGAAGCCATCACGCAGGTCTATCAGCATCGGGTGGCGCAGGGCCGGGTCAGTCTGCCTGAACACGTGCTTGGTGTGCTCGCTGGCAAAGTGATGATTGAAAGCGGCGGCCGCCGCGAAGCGCATTCGGCAGCCGGAGCGCGGGGCATCATGCAGCTGTCTGAGGCGGCACTGCAGGACTGCCGGCTCGATGCGCGCTTCCACCTGCATCGGATGGCGCAAATTGACTGCGCGCTGTACCTGCTCGAGCAGAACCACCGGAACCTGGAGCCGGTGTTCCTGGAACATTTCGGCGACCTGCCGACTGCCAAGCGCGATGCGCTGTATCGTTTGCTGCTGATCCAGGCCTATCACGGCGGCGCCGGGCGGGTTGCGGCCCTGATGACAGACCCGAAACTGAATGGTCCCGCCCGATACTTTATGGCAAACCACGAGCGTTTTACGCCTGGTGACATTGCCCTTGGCATGGTCTTTCACAATCTCGGCCGCAATCAGCTCGGCTTCGCATCGCTTTATTACGTGACAGACGTCAGCATCGCGCTTGAGGCCGCCTGCCGGCGGGTGTCTGATCTGGCATGTCAGTAACCTGACAGGCCACTTTTTCAGCAACCGGCCAATGCCGAGTGCTTGGTTATGCCGAAAAGTGCTAACAAAAGCAGAAACTAGTATTTTTCGACACAGCCGCGCCCTTGCTAGAGTCATCGCCACGTTTTCAGGAGTCGAAGGTCATGGCGCGGCGATCTACCCGGGTAATGGGCTATGTGGCCCTCGTTTTGGTTGCCCTGGTTGTGGTGCAGTCGGCACGTGCCAGCCAGGGCCTGCCCGACTATGCCGGGGCTGGTGCGCTGGAAGCTGCCAGCTGCTGCGCGCCGTCGATGTACATTCGACAGCAGCCCGACAGCGGCTGACGCAGGCCAGGTGCATGGTGGCGTTCATTGGAGGACGCTACCATGGGACACCAGACTCCACGCCATCAAAAGGGCCTGCTGGCCCGCCTCGTTGCGACGCTGCTGATGACTTTGCCTTTTCTGCTTGCCATCTGGGCGATGTCGGACTGAGTACCTGGAATCGCGGTGCGCAGTGTTCGTTCTTGTCATATTTCGATAATACTGGAAGTATAGAATTGAATGCAGGATAGGCCGCGCGGGCTTGTATCAGCTGTGGCTCTGGCAGGCCCACTGTCTATCGGCTGCAAATTGATCGGGAGATGATCATGGATACCAAACAGGCTCTGGATGTGCTGTCCGCCCTGGGTCAGCCGACGCGGCTGAATCTGCTGCGCTGGCTGTTACAGCGTTTTCCGGATGCTGTTGCGGCAGGCGAGATCGCTGAAGCCTTTGCACTGTCGCCGGCAACGCTGTCTTTTCATCTGAATACGCTGCTGCGCGCGGCCCTGCTCGACTGCCGTCAGGAGAGCCGGCATCGCTACTACAGCGCGACACCGGCCACCATGAACGCACTGATGCACTTTCTGTTTGAGGATTGCTGCGGTGGCAATCCGCTGGCTTGTCCTGAGGGTCTGGTGGCTTCATTGCAGCCCTGCGACACAGCGGGTGGCGCCGAAGGCCAGGAGCGGGAGGTGTCTGAATGAAGTCCGTGGTCATCAATGGCTTTGGCCGCATGGGCCGGCTGGCGCTCCGGCACAGCCTGGACCGGCCGGAGCTCGATGTCGTCGCCATCAACGATCCGGCGATGGATGCCGGGCAGGCCGCCCACCTGGTGCAGTTTGATTCCATACACGGGCGCTGGGCGCATGCCGTTGAGGTGGACGGCGACGCCCTGATGATTGGCGAGCGGCGTATCCGTTTCAGCCGACATGCGGATCTACCGTCCCTCACCGCTTCCGTGCGCGCGGATCTGGCCTTGGAGTGTTCCGGCAAATACCGAGACCAGGACGCGCTGTCGCCTTGGGCACAGGCCGTTGCACACACCATTGTGTCGGCGCCGGTCGCAGGCGGCGCCCCCAATGTCGTGGTGGGCGTCAATGATGCGGCCTTTGACCCGCAACGTGACCCAGTCGTCTCAGCGGCGTCCTGTACCACGAACTGCCTGGCGCCAGTGGTCAGCGTATTGCAGGCGGCATTCGGGATACGCCATGGCCTGATCACCACCATTCATGCCGCCACCAATACCCAGCGTGTGCTGGACGCTGCACACAAGGACCTGCGCCGGGCGCGTGCCACCGGCGAGAACCTGATTCCGACGACCACGGGTTCGGCAAAAGCCATCAGCAGCATCTTTCCGGAACTGGAGGGCCGGCTGAACGGCATGGCTGTGCGCGTTCCGGTGCTGAACAGCTCCATCACCGATGCCGTCTTCGAGCTGCAGCGCGCCGTGGACGTCGAGACTGTCAACGCGGCATTCAAGGCCGCGGCAGACGGCCGGCTGCGCGGCATCCTCGGTTACGAGGACCGACCTCTGGTGTCGAGTGACTTTCGCAGCGACACCCGATCCGGCATCGTCGATGCGCTGTCAACGCTGGTTGTGGACGGCACCCAGGTCAAAGTCATTGCCTGGTATGACAACGAGACGGGTTATGTTTGCCGGATGCTCGATCTGGCAGACCGCATAGCGACTACGTCCTAACGAGCATGGTCAGCCGCACCGGCATGCTGAAAGCGCTGCCCGAGCCGGTACGCCAGTACATGGTGGTCACCATGGCGTACTGGTCGTTCACCATCACGGATGGTGCGCTGCGCATGTTGGTTCTGCTGTACTTTCACCAGCTTGGCTACACCCCCGTTGAGCTGGCTCTGTTGTTCGTTCTGTATGAGCTTTGCGGTGTGGTCTGCAACCTGGTTGGTGGTTGGCTTGGTGCCCGCTTTGGCCTGCATCGAACGCTGTTTGCAGGCATGTTGTTGCAGATTGTCGCGCTGTTGATGCTGACAGTGCCCGATGTCTGGTTGAGCGTGGTCTATGTGATGCTCGCGCAGGGCCTGTCTGGCATCGCCAAGGATCTGAACAAGATGAGCGCCAAGAGCAGCGTCAAGCTGCTGGTGCCGGCCGGTCAGAGTGGTCAGCTGTTTCGCTGGGTTGCCGCCCTGACGGGTTCCAAGAATGCCCTGAAAGGCGTGGGCTTTTTTGTCGGCAGTCTGCTGCTGGCGACGCTGGGCTTTCGTGGCGGCATGTTGGCGATGGCGCTGTGGATTGCGTTCTTCCTGGTGCTGAGTCTGTACTGGCTGCGAACCGGCATCGGGCAGAGCCGGGTAAAGGCGCCCTTTCTGGAGGTGCTGTCGAAGAGTCGTGGCGTGAATGTGCTGTCGGCTGCCCGCTTCTTTTTGTTTGGTGCCCGGGATATCTGGTTCGTCGTCGCTGTGCCGGTTTTTCTCTACGGTGTGTTGGGCTGGTCCCACATACAGACGGGTACCTTCATGGCGCTTTGGGTCATCGGCTATGGCGCCGCACAGGCTTTTGCACCCGCACTTGTGCGTCTCGGCCCCGATGATGCGCTGCGCAAAGGTCGCAGTGCGGTGGCTTTGTGGGGGCTGCTGTTGGCAGGTTCGCCGCTGTTGATCGCGCTGGCGCTGCATCAGGCCTGGCCCGTGGGTCCGAGCCTGGTCATTGGCCTGGCCATATTCGGCATCCTCTTTGCGGTCAACTCCGCCGTGCATTCCTGGCTGATTCTGGAGTATGCGCGTGATGAAGGCGCCGCACTGGATGTCGGTTTCTACTACATGGCGAACGCGGCAGGTCGACTGGTCGGCACGCTGCTCTCTGGGCTGAGCTTTCAGCTTTATGGCATGACGGGTACGTTATTGGTTGCCGCGGGCTTTGTGGGCGTGGCGGCATTGCTGGCGCTGGCACTGCCGGCATCGCGGGACTGAATTTCACGTTCGATGTGCGGCATACTGCGGCTCAGCACATGCCAGGAGCCGATCATGAGCCTGTCGATGAGGGCCGCGCGTCACATGCGTCTGACATTTCGCCCACTGCTGTGGGCGGCAATCCTCGGGCTGGCCGCCTGTAGTGATCAGCCTGCCCGTGTCACCCTGTCGATGCTGGCCAGTGATCCGGGTCAGTTCGATGGTCGCGTAGTCACCACCCAGGGCGTTGTGCAGCACTTTGACGATCCACTGCACTATTGGCTGGAAGATCCGGACGTTAATCGTGTCGAGCTCGAGCCTGGCGACGTCGTTGCCGACTATCTGGACCAGGAAGTGTTGGTCACGGGCCGGTTCAGCTATGGGGTGCGCGAAGGCCGACGCCTTCGCGTGCAGGAAATAGAAGCTGTTGGAGAGACCACCAATGCTGACACTGGCAACCACTGAGCGCGAG
>SKXG01000110.1 GCA_007128525.1 Pseudomonadales bacterium
AGCCGCCGCCAGTGTAGCGGCACCGGCACGAGCAGGTCGGGCAACTCACCATCAGCTCCCCGTGGCGAGGCATCCGCATAGTCGGCGAGTATGGCCTCGGCCAGCAGGGCGCTCAGTGCCTGGGCCTCGGCCAGGCCATGCTGAAACTTGATCCGGTGTATCAAATGCTGCACTGGCCCTTCGTAGCGCAAGGGCGCAACGGTGCTCGCGAATATCGGGGGTTGATGCTGACAGCGGGGGCACAGGTCGGCGCTCAGATCGGTCAGCGGTTGCGCGCACATCGGGCAGGCAAACTGATTCCAGGGCAGGGCGAGCGGGCAGGCGTGGCACAGATTGCTGCCCGGCGCTGCCAGGTCGTCGCAGAGCACGCAGCGCGCGGGCAGCGCCAGCGCCCGCAGGGCCTGGTGGGTCAGGCTGCAGAAATTTGCAGACAGTTTTTGCCAGGAGACGACGCGCATGCCCAAACCCTGTCCGGATTGCCGGTTGCTGACCAGTCGTTTTCCTCGATGCTGCGGGTACGAGAATGCTGATGTCTGGGCTACACTCGCCAAATTCAGGCAGGGAGCAGGTTGCATGTCGGGATTTCGAGTACCGCGGCGAGACCAACAGTTTCTGGTTCATCAGTTGTTTGATTTCGCCACGCAGTATCAACAGTTTCGCAACCGGGAAGTGCCGTCAATCGAGCTGATTGATGCCATTCTGGATGAATCCGCGAAATTCTCGGAACAGGTGCTGTATCCGTTGAATGCCTCTGGCGATCAGCAGGGCTGCAGGCTGGAGGATGGTCGGGTGATTGCGCCTGACGGTTTTGCCGAGGCGTATCAGAAGTACATCGAAGGCGGCTGGGCAAGTTTACCCGGTGAGCCGGAGTATGGTGGTCAGGGATTGCCGTACAGTCTGAACCTGCTCTGCACAGAAATGCGGACCACGGCGAATCACGCCTGGGACATGTATCCCGGTCTTTCGCATGGCGCCATCAGCGCGCTGCAGGCGCATGGCAGCGACGAGCAGAAAGCGTTGTATCTGAGCAAGCTGCTCAGTGGGCACTGGACCGGCACCATGTGCCTGACTGAGCCGCATGCCGGGTCTGACGTCGGCATGTTGCGAACCCGGGCAGAGCCGGAAGCAGACGGCAGTTACCGCATCAGCGGCACCAAGATTTTCATCTCCGCCGGTGAACATGATCTGGCGGAGAACATCGTGCATCTGGTGCTTGCTCGGTTGCCGGACGCGCCGCCCGGCACCAAGGGCGTGTCGCTGTTCATCGTGCCGCGCCACCTGCCTGACAGCGACGGCAACCCAGGGCCACGCAACGCCGTGCACTGCGGGCGGCTGGAAAACAAGATGGGCATACACGGCAACGCGACCTGTGAGCTGCACTTCGAAGGTGCCACCGGCTATATGGTCGGCGCCCCCAACAAGGGGATGCGGGCGATGTTCACCATGATGAATACCGCTCGCATCGCCGTTGGTGTGCAGGGCATGGGTAATGCCGAGGCTGCGTACCAGCAGGCGCTGGCCTATGCGCGTGAGCGTTTGCAGATGCGCTCGTTAACCGGGCCGAAAAACCCGGATGGGCCAGCCGATCCGATTCTGGTGCATCCGGATGTGCGGCGCATGCTGCTTTGGCAGAAAGCCTTTATCGAAGGCTCACGGGCGCTTGCCTACTATGCGGCATTGCAGGGCGATATCGCCGAGTTTGGCGCCAGCGAGGATGTCAGGGCCACTGCGCAGGCGCGGGTTGATTTTCTGACGCCCATCGTCAAAGGCTTTTTGACTGAAGCCGGACTGGTATCGGTCAACCACGCTGTGCAGGTTTTTGGCGGCCATGGCTTCATTCGCGAGACCGGTGTCGAGCAGTATGTGCGGGATTGCCGGATTACGCTGATCTACGAAGGCACCACACAGATCCAGGGCCTGGATTTGCTGGGCCGCAAGACGCTGCTTGATCAGGGCCGCACGTTAAAGGGATTTGCTGAGGATCTGCACAAGCTGGCAGTGGACTGCCGCGAAACCCACTCGGACTATGCCGATCAGCTGAATGCATTGTCGCGCGACTGGACGGCGCTGACCGACTTCCTCGGCGAACGCGCGCTGCAGAATCCCGATGAGGCCGGTGCAGCCGCCGTGGATTTCCTGATGTTCAGCGGCTACGCATTGTTGGCGTACTTCTGGGTGCAGATGTCGATACGAGCTGGTGAGCTTTTGCAGCAGACACCGGATGACAAATTTCTGCAGGGAAAGCAGGCCACGGCTGCGTTCTACATGAGCCGCATGCTGCCGCAGGCGGAAGCCCATCGTCAGGCGATTCTGGCGGGTGGTGACACCCTGTTGGCGTCGGCGGATGCCGCATTTGAAGATGACTGAGTCCGGTCGGAGGTTCTTCCATGTACGACTATCAGGCGCCTTTGCGCGATTACCGCTTTCTGCTCGAAGAGGTGTTCGGAGCCGATCGGCTTTGGGATGAGCTTGCCAATCTATACGGCGTCACACCGGAGCTTGCGCAAACGGTTCTGGAACAGGCCGCACGCATTGCGTCCGGAGAGCTGCGACCGCTGAATATGCGCGGTGATCAGCAGGGCTGCGAGTGGGATGACGGTGCAGTGCGGACCCCTGATGGCTTCCCAGCTGCCTTTCAGGCGCTGGGTGAAGGTGGCTGGCTGGGTATTGCCGGCAACCCGGACTTCGGCGGCCAGGGTCTGCCCAAGATGCTGACGGTGCTGGTCGAGGAGATGTTTTACAGCGCCAACACCAGCCTGTTCCTGTATGCGACGCTGACGGCCGGTGCGGCTTATTGCATTGACAGCCATGGCAGCGCCGCCATGAAGCGGCTGTATCTGCCCAAACTGTATGACGGCAGCTGGGCCGGGGCGATGGTGCTTACCGAGCCGCACGCCGGTACCGATTTAGGGCTGCTCCGGACCAAGGCGGTGCAAGGCCGAGACGGGCATTATCAGATTACCGGCACCAAGATCTACATCTCCGGTGGTGAACACGACCTGGCCGAGAACATCATTCATCTGGTGCTCGCCAGGCTGCCTGACTCACCACCGGGCAGCAAAGGTCTGTCGTTGTTTCTGGTACCCAAGTTCCTGCCGGATTCAGACGGCAAGTTGGGCGCGCGCAACGCCATGCACAGCCAGTCGCTGGAACACAAGATGGGCATCCGGGGCAGCGCAACTTCGGTGATGGCGTATGAGGGCGCGACGGGTTTCTTGGTCGGCAAGCCGAACCAGGGGCTGGCGGCCATGTTCACCATGATGAATTACGAGCGGCTGTCGGTCGGCATACAGGGTCTGGGGCTGTCTGCAGGCGCCTATCAGGGTGCGGCCCACTACGCGGCGGAGCGGCGCCAGGGCCGGTCTCCGGAAGGCGCGGTGGCGCCTGATGAGGCGGCCGACCCGATACTGGTGCATCCGGATGTGCGGCGCATGCTGCTGTATCAGCGGGCCCACAACGACGGTGGGCGCGCCTTTGCCATGTTGGTTGGGCGAGAGCTGGACAAGGTTCGTTACTCCGATGACGCCGCCGAGCGCGAACAGGCAGCTCGATTCGTCGGGCTGCTGACCCCGGTTGCCAAGGCTTTCCTGACTGACCGCGGTTTCGACTGCTGCGTGTTGGCACAGCAGGTGTACGGTGGCGCGGGTTACATTGTCGAGACCGGAGTGGAACAGTACGTCAGGGATGCGCGTATTGCCCAGATCTATGAAGGCGCCAATGGCATCCAGGCAATGGACCTGATCGGTCGCAAAGTGTTGCGCGATCAGGGCGCTACTTTGTACGAGTTTCTGGATGTGCTGGCCGCAGAGGCGGAGCGGGATCTTGCTGACAGCAATCATCGGGGTGAGTTGTCCGATGCACTGCAGCTGCTGCGTGAGGTTGCTACCAAGGTTATTAAGGAGAGCGACAAAGATGCCCGTTTGGCCGGTGCCATCGCCAACGACTTCCTGCAGTTGCTGGCACTGACCACCTACGCCAGCCTTTGGGCCCGCATGGCGGTGTTTGCGCCAAAAGATCCCTGGGGGAACGCCAAGCGGGAGACGGCTGCGTTTTTCTTTGCCCGCATCCTGCCGCAGACTCGTGCGCTGGCTGCTGGCATTGAACAGGGGCTGGCGGGTATGGACTACCCGGACAACTACTTCTGAAGCCGATGCCCGATTGTTGTCGTCAGAGGTCCAAGGGGCCGCGTGTACACGGGTGTGCTTCCAGGCTGTCGTCGCACAGTGACACCGAGCGCATGTATAGCGCCAGGGCACCGACCACTTCAGACAGCGCCTCAACGTCGCGGCGGGCGCCATCGTCATCGTTGGTGTCCGTCAGAGGCTCGACGCGTTTCTCCCGTAACACGACGTAGAACTCGTCGTTGCCGCGGATGCCCTTGACCATCTGCACATGGGTCATGTCGGAGCCCCGATGGCGGTGGCAGATCAGCAGGGCAACAGCCGTTGGGTAGTTGTTCTCTTCACCCATAAATGTGTTGAAGGCGTCGACATCCCGACAGCGCTCTTCCAGGCGCAGAGCTATATTGCGCAATACGTCTGCCGGTTCCGGCATCGGGTCTGCCGCAAAGGTTTCAAACACCAGGCGTTCGGTGGTGCGTTGCGGCTCGTCCGGGTCTGCATCAGCCGGGCGCGGCGGGCCATACTCCAGCACGCGCAGGTCCGGGTTCAGGCTCTGCACGCGCAGTTCCCAGTTCAGTGGTGGTACCGCAATCAGGCGTTCGCCCGGCTCGGCCGTGGCATCGGCTCGGATCACACTGGTGGTTTCTGCCGGCCCGTCGTCATCTGTGGTCGCTGCCTGGTCCTGCGCGGGCTCATCTCCGCTGCAGGCAGCGAGCATCAGGCCGACCAGGAGGCCGAGCCAGGGGCGGCAGTTTGTCTGGAAAGCACTCAACATGAATTGCCCTGTAAAATCCGTTAATTTCCCGTGCTGTTCAACGCCGCAACGAACCGGCGCTGGATGCCGCCGAAGCCGCCATTACTCATGAAGACCAGGTGCTGTCGGCCGCTGTCAGAGCGCAGCTCGAGCAGGCGCTGCAGCAGGCGGTCGAGATTGTCTTCTACGGTGGCCGGCACCAGGCTCTTTTGCGCCAGGGCGCCCAGGTCCCACTTGATGTTGTCGCCGCGATACCAGATCACCTGATCTGCCGCGGACGTGCAGTTGCGCAGATCATCCTGCAGGGTGCCCAGGGACATGGTATGCGAACGCGGCTCAATGACGGCAATGATGTCCTCACTGCCGACGGCGGCCCGCAGGCCCTGCAGCGTGCTGCGGATGGCTGTCGGGTGATGTGCGAAGTCATCGTACACACGCAGAAAGTCAGCGTCGTGCAGCAACTCCATGCGGCGGGCCACACCGCGGAACCCGGCCAGTGCAGCTATGCCCTGCTTGACGTCGACACCGGCATGGCGCGCGGCAGCCAGTGCGCCCAGGGCATTCTGAACGTTGTGTAGACCCAGGACGTCCCACTGCACCTGGCCTTGAACCACGCCGTTGAGTACTACGTCGAACCGGGTCCCATCGGACGCCTGCAGCGCAGCCTGCCAGCTGTCGCCGGAAGCGTCCTGCGCTGCCTGGCGGCGCTGTCGTCTGGGATTGGTCTGTATCCGGCTGACCGGCGTCCAGCAACCCTGCTGCAGCACCTGTTGCACCGCATCATCCTGATCCGGCGCCACGATCAGGCCCTGGCCCGGCACGCTGCGCAGCAACAGGTGGAACTGGTATTGGATGGCGGCCAGGTCGGGATAGATGTCGGCGTGGTCATACTCGAGGTTGTTTATGAGCAGCGTTCGAGGTCGGTAGTGGACGAATTTGGCCCGCCGGTCGAAATACGAGGTGTCGTACTCGTCGGCTTCAACGACAAAAAACGGCGAGCTGCCCATGCGAGCGGACAGTCCGAAGTTGGCCGGTACACCGCCGATCATGAACCCCGGGTCCAGGTCCGCCTGGTCCAGAATCCAGGCCAGCATGCTCGCTGTGGTGGTTTTGCCATGCGTGCCCGACACGGCCAGCACCCAACGGCCTTGCAGAATCTCGCGACCCAGCCATTCAGCGCCGGACGTATAGGGCAGCCCGCTGTTGAGTACTGCCTCGACTGCTGGATTGCCGCGTGGCAGGCCGGCGTTGCCCACCAGGATCAGGTCAGGGGCGGGATCGAGATGGGCAGCATCAAAGCCTTCATACAGCTCAATGTCGGCGGCCGCCAGCTGATCGCTCATCGGCGGATAGAGCGCCTGGTCGGAACCCGAGACGCGGTAGCCGGCTTGCCGCGCGAGCAGCGCCAGGCTGCCCATCAGGGTGCCGCCGATGCCGAGAATGTAGAGATGTCGAGCCATGTGTGGGTTCCTCGGCCTGGGCAGGCCTCGCGATGGTGGCAGGATCAGCCGGGGCTACCAACGACCAGGTCGCCGATACCAATGCTGACCAGCGATACGCCCAATGCCAGCAAAATGCCGGCGAGCACGGAGACGTTCAAGGCACGGTGCAGAATGTATCCGGCCACGGCGATGGACCAGATGCTGACCAGCGCCACCAGCAACAGCGTCAGGCCTTCGCCGGCAGCGCTGAATATGGGCAGCAGGGCCAGGGACAGGCTGGTCAGCAGCAGGTCGCACCCAAACAGGGCGCCGATGGTGGCGGGAAATCTGTTGTCGAGCTGCCGCAGATAGAGCGCAAACCAGACCACGAAGGCGCTTGTGACCAGCGTGACGAAGACATAAGTCAAACCGCCCAGAACGGGCACTGACGCCTGCATCTGCATCAGCAGCAGGAGACTGGCCATAGCATTGGCCAGGGTGACCAGGCCAAGAAACAACGGATGCGTGGGCACGATTTCCGGGCCGCGCCGCATCAGACAGATGCTGACAAAGGTAAGTAGCAGGGCTTTCATAGTGATTTCGATCTGCAGTGCTCACATTCTGACACAATTCTTTGCGTATCAGTGTGGCCTTGCACAAGACTCAGCCCTGTAACCGGCTGGCCTGGTCGTTATAATCGCGCCCCTCGATCGTGACCAGAGTCTCTTATGGCCAAAGCGAACGCTTTCTACGCGCAGTCTGGCGGTGTTACCGCCGTGATCAACGCCACCGCAGCTGGTGTCATCGAAACGGCCCGCCAGCACAAGGATCGCATAGGCAAGGTCTACGCCGGTCGCAATGGCATCATCGGCGCGCTGCGCGAAGAGTTGATTGACACCAGCAAGGAGTCGGCGCGTGCCATTGCCGGGCTGCGCCATACGCCGAGCGGCGCATTCGGTTCGTGCCGCTACAAGCTGAAATCGCTCAAGGAGAATGCCCGCGAGTACGAGCGCCTGATTGATGTGTTCCGCGCCCACAATATCCGTTACTTCTTCTACAACGGCGGCGGTGACTCGCAGGACACGGCGCACAAGGTCTCCCAACTGGGTGAGCAGATGGACTATCCGATCACCTGCATCGGCATTCCGAAGACGGTCGACAATGATTTGCCACTGACCGACTGTTCTCCCGGTTTTGGCTCGGTCGCCAAGTACGTGGCCATTTCCACGCGTGAGGCAGCGCTGGATGTCGCTTCCATGTGCGAGTCGTCGACCAAGGTGTTCATCCTGGAGGTCATGGGCCGCCATGCCGGCTGGATTGCCGCGGCCTCAGCGCTGGCGTCAGACGGGCCGGAAGGGCCGCCGCATCTGATTCTGTTTCCGGAGGTGCCCTTCGACACCGATGCTGTCATGGCCCGGGTTGAGCAGACCGTGCAGAAAGCGGGCTACTGTGTGATTGTGGTCTCTGAAGGCGCGCGTTATGCCGACGGTCGGTTTCTGGCCGAGGCCGGCACCAAGGATGCCTTCGGTCACAGTCAGCTTGGCGGGGTGGCGCCGACGCTGGCAGGCATGATCAAGGACCGCCTGGGCTACAAGTACCATTGGGCGGTGGCCGACTATCTGCAGCGCGCAGCCCGCCACATCGCCTCGGCGACGGACGTCAAACAGGCTTATGCCGTCGGTCAGGCGGCGGTCAGGTTTGCACTGGCCGGCCGCAACGCCGTCATGCCGATCATCGAGCGCCGTTCTGACAAGCCGTACCGCTGGCGCATAGGCGAGGCGCCCCTGGCGAAAGTGGCAAACGTCGAGAAGGAGCTGCCGCGCAGCTATATCAGCCGGGACGGCTTTGGTATTACGCCCAAGGCGCGGCGCTATCTGGCGCCATTGATCGTCGGGGAGGATTATCCGCCGTACAAGGGAGGCATGCCGCAGTATGTCAGCCTGCGCAAGCAGCTGGTGCCAAAGAAGCTGCCGGCCTTTGAAATCTGA
>SKXG01000431.1 GCA_007128525.1 Pseudomonadales bacterium
GACCTGCTCACCCGCTTCGATGCGAGCCTGATCTGCCGGCACTTCGATCAGGCAGTTGGCCTGATGGAAGCTTCGCAGGCGATTTGAAGACTGATCGCCGGTGTTTCGCACCTGCAAACCCAGCTCAGCAGCCGCATACCAGCCGCGTTGAAACTCCAGCCGGCCCGGATTGTGGGTGAATGCGTGCATCGCGGTGGCTGGAACGCGCAGTGCCTGCGGTGGTTCTGTGCCGGCGAGCTGATAGAGGGCCGGCTTCACCAGCAGCAGGCAGGTCACCAGCGTTGAAACCGGGTTTCCGGGCAGGCCAAAGAACAGCGTGTCGTCAATGCGACCGAACGCAACCGGCTTGCCGGGCTTCATTGCGATTTTCCAGAAGCTGAGTTCGCCGATCTCTTCGAGCACCGGTTTGACATGATCCGCATCACCGACGGACACGCCGCCCGATGTCAGCAGCACATCGCAGGTCTCCGCAGCCTGGCGCATGTGCTGACGCAAAAGGTCCGGATCATCGGGCAGTATGCCGAGATCGACCACCTCGACGGGCAACGGCCGCAGCAGGCTGTGCAGTGTGAACCTGTTGGTCTCGACGATCTGGCCGAACGCCAGGGTTGCCTCCGGTTCGCGCAGCTCATCGCCGGTTGCGAACACGCCGACGCGCAACAACCGATAGACGTCTACGGTGGTGATGCCGCAGGCGCGAAGTTGTCCGAGCGCAAAACCGTTGAGGCGGGTGCCGGCGCTGAACAGGGATTCTCCGGCGCGCACGTCATGGCCCGCGGGCCGTCGGTGTTGTCCGGGCTGCGTACGCTCCTGCGTGCGTATGCGCGGCTGTCCCGCGCTGTCGACATCCGGACTCAAGGCTTCAACGTTTTCCTGGATCAGCACGCTGTCGGCGCCGGGTGGTAGTGGTGCGCCGGTGAAAATGCGCATCGCCGAGTTCTCCGGCAGGGGGGCAGGCTTGCCGCCACCGGCACGACTCTCGCCAACCACGGGCAGCACATGCGGGGCTGTATTCTGAAAGACGCTGTCTGAGCTGCGAACGGCATAGCCATCCATGGCGGAAGCAGCAAATGCGGGGACGTCTACTGGAGATGCCAGGTCTGTTGCCAGGACGCGGCCGAACGCCTGGATCAGATCGACACGTTCAGTGCCCAGTCGTGTTGGTTGCAGGCCTGGATCCTGCCTTAGTTGCTTAATGATCCGTTGCTGTGCTTCGGCGAGACTGATCGGCGCTGTGACCAAGTCGGCTTCCTCGGTAAACTGTGGGCGAATCCTCAATGTTCATTAAGGTGCTGTCGGGGTGCAACCATTGCCGACCAGAATCGCGATTGAAACCTCGACACAGGCCTGTTCTGTGGCGCTGCTGCACAATGGACAACTGCTTGATGACCACCGCATTGTTCCGCGCCAGCATAACCAGCTCGTGTTGCAGATGATCGACAGCCTGTTGCAGCGCGCTCAAGTGTCGCGTGCAGCCCTTGAGGGTGTGGTGTTCGGTGCCGGTCCAGGGTCTTTCACGGGGTTGCGCATCGCAGCTGGCGTGGCACAGGGCATTGCCTACGGGCTGAATCTGCCGGTACTGCCGTTATCATCGCTGGCGGCGCTCGCTGTCAGTGCCAGGATGTCCGGCCCATCGGCAGCACTCAATAAAGCGGCTAGCGGCATGATTCTGACCACTGTGCGTGCCCGTCCGGGTGAGCTTTACCGGGGTTTGTATCAGATCACGGGGCCTGCGCCTGAAGCATTGCGCCTGGTTGATACCGAGGCCGTGCTGGCGCCGCAGGACGTGGTTGTGCCGGAACGGTCGCCAACAGAAGCCCTTTACCTGGTTGGTGATGCCTGGTCCGAACTGCCCAACGCCCTGTTGCAGGCTTCCGGGGTCGAAACCCTGGCCGATGTCTGGCCCAGTGCAGCGGCCTTGCTGCGGCTGTCGGAGCGCTGCTGGGACGCTGAGGCGCGTGCTGAACCGGAGGCCGCGTTGCCGCGCTATCTGCAACCGCAGTTGCCATGGCGCAAGCTAGGTGAACAGCAAAGCGGCAACTGATGAGCGGCTGCCTGCCGATGCCTGTACTGCTCTACGCCACGGAATGTGCAGAACGCGCCCGTGCGCTGGCGGCGCGTCTGAATTTTCGCTGCCAGCCCCTTGCCACTGCCAGCGGGACAGCAGAAGACCCGGGAACCTGTCTGTTGCTCGATACCGACGGCTTGTTTCTGCTGCGCCGTGCTGATCAGGTCCGGGCCCGCCTGGAGCTGTCAGAGCTTGGACGCCGACTGCAGCAGGGCCGTCGCCTGACCTTGGCACGCGCCTGTGGTGTGCGTCAGGGCACGACCATACTGGACGGCATGGCTGGTTTCGGGCTCGATGGCCTCACATTGGCAGCACTTGGCGCGCAGGTGACGCTGGTCGAGCGCGACCCCATGCTGTATGCGCTGCTGCGTGATGCGGTTGAACGTGTTTCCGGTGATCTGTCAGAGCCGCCAGAGATGTATTGTGGCGATGTGCAGGATTATCTGGATGGTGACAGGCTCTGGGACGTTGTCTATCTGGATCGGATGTTCGAGGCGGCCCGTAAACAGGCCCTGCCAAACAAGCGTGCACAATTGCTGGCCGCTTCTGGTCTGGCGGCCCCGTCAGATGACGATTTGCTGAAGCTGCTTGCGTTGGCGCAGACACATGCGCGTCAGCGCGTGGTGCTCAAACGGCGTCGCCATGACCGGGTCCTGGCCCGGCCGGGCTGGCAGATCACCGGTCGCAGTGTCCGGTTTGATGTGTATCCGGCCTGACCGTGCGTCAAGTCGTGCAGAGTCGCTGCAGCCTCAGACCAAGGCCCCCCTCAAGTCACCCTCAGCGCCGGCCTCGGAAGATCTCTTCCAGTGGGGGCTGCTCGGTTTCGGGCGCGCCCGGTTCCCGTGAGTGAATGATGGTCTCCCAGATGCCGCTGTACTTCTCGTCGGTAACCGCGCTGGCTTCCCGCTCGTTACGAATGACGGTGGGGCGCAGGAACACGATCAGATTGCGTTTGGTCCGGCTTTGCGTGGTGCTGCGGAAGACTTTGCCAATCAGCGGAATGTCGCCGAGCACAGGCACCTTGCGGTGGGTGTCCTGTACGTCGTCCTGGATCAGGCCGCCGAGCACGATGGTCTGCCCATCGTCAGCCAGAATGGTGGTCTGAATGGTGCGTTTGTTGGTGACGATGTCGGAGAATCCACCCTCGCCGATGGACTCCAGCGCAGCCTGCACAACATTTTCCACATCCTGCGCCACGTTCAGCCGTACGGAGTTGCCGTCGTGGATGTGTGGCGTGACGGTCAGTGTAAGGCCGACATCCTGGCGTTGGATGGTCGTAAAGGGATTGCTGGCACCGTCCGGGCCGGTCGTGAAACTGCCGGTCCGGAAGGGCACACCCTGGCCGACCACGATTTTGGCTTCCTGGTTGTCGAGCGTCATGATGCTCGGTGTCGACAGCAGATTGGCTTTGCTGCTCGTTGCCAGGGCCTGCAGTACGGCACCGAATGACAGGCCGTCCGGATCAAACTTCGCCACACCCAGTGTTGGGCCGTCGAGGTTGCGCAGCGCGTCGACGGCGGACTGGGCGGTGCCGCCGGTCGCACTGCCCAGGATGGAGCCCAGTGCGCCGTGCAGTGCCGTACTGATCAGCGGAATCGAGCGGCCACTGGCATCAACCGCAGCGCCGTCAATGCCGAAATTGAAACTGTCATCCAGCGAAATTTCGACGATGGCCGCTTCGATTAGTACTTGCGTGCGACGCACGTCCAGATGCCGGATGATCTCGCGGATCTCGCTCATGGTCGACGGGTCGGCACGGACAATGATGGCATTCAATGACCGGTCCGGCTGTATGCTGGTGGGACGCAAAGTGGTGCCATTGGGCTCGGCACCATTGGACACCAGGTTGCTGAGTATGCTGGCCATTTCCTCGGCATCGGCGTGGGACAGACGAATGACCTGGGTGGCATCCGTTGCCGTGGCCGGTTGATCGAGCTGACGAACCAGGGCACGGACATCCTCAATGGGCCCGGACTTGCCCTTCAGTACGAGGCTGTTGGTACGCTCATTGGCAATAATCTGGATGCTTTGTGGGCCCCGCGCGTTACGCCCCATTTGCTCCGGTGCCAGGCGCTCAAGCATGTCGACGACATTGGTGACCCAGGCATCCTGCAACGGCACCATGACGATCAGATCGTCATCGGCCACGTCGATCTCTTCAATAATCCGAATCAGGCGAACGATGTTCTCGGCGTGATCACTGATGATGATGACATTGGCTTCGGGCACAGCTGCCAGGTGGCCGTACTGCGGCACCATCGGCCGCAAGGTTTTCACGAGTTCATTGGCATCGACGTACTGCGCCGGGATGACACGGGTGACGATCTGCTCGCCATCTATGGTGTCGGCGTCATCGAGTGGGCTGCCGCTCTGCTTGGCCAGGGTTTGCTGCTGAATACGAACGAACTCACCGGTTTCGATGGCGGCAAAGCCATGCACGCGAAGCACCGATAGAAACAGCTCATAGATACCGTCACGATCCAGACTGGCGTTGGAAATGACGGTAACGCGACCGCGCACACGTGGATCGACGACAAAGGTCTTCCCGGTGATATTGGCGACCTGCGAGACAAACTCCTGAATTTCGGCATTCTTCAGATTGATGCGCCAGGTCTGGCTGTCACTGGCTGTGGTGTTCAGGCTGAGACTGAGCAACAGCGCCACCACACCAAACTGAAGTGTGCGGATCCACCAGGACTGTGAACGTTGGATGTCTGAGTTGAGCTGCATGCGAATGCTACTGTAGTGAGGCGGTGACGAAGAAGCGGCGATTGCCGCGCTGTATTTCCAAGCGTGCTGAGCCTTGCGCCATGATGCTTTCAATTTGCGCGCTGTCCTGCTGGACGTTACCGACCCGCTGACCGTTGACGGACAGCACCACGTCGCCGGGCTGCAGGCCGGCCTGACGCAAATACGGGTTCTGAGCCATTGCTCCCAGTCGATAGCCTTCCGACCCCTCCTCGGAAACAGGTGAGATCCCCAGTTCACTCAGCGTGCCTTGCGGATCTTCTGCGAGACGGGATCTGATCCTCTCCACGGTGGCGCCGATTTCGCTGTCACTGTCGAGCCCGTCGTCCGGCAAGTCAACACGCGATTGCACGTCGTAGTCGTCAGCTGCTACGTCCTGCTGCTGGTCCATGGCGTCCTGGTCGGAGTAGTCCGGCAGACTCGCGTCATAGGCACCACCATTGCGGCTCGCCAGCGTTGGTTCATCACTGAATCGCAATGTCTCATACACACTGCCGCGGCGCAGAATGATGCGATCTGAGTACACTTCACTGAGCACGGCGTTGCCAGGTAGCCGGCTGCCGACCAGGTACAGCTCTCCGGGGTTGTTGCGCTCCGCGACGATGGCGGCAGAACGCTCCGCATCGTCGGACTGAAATACACCCTCAAGAGTCAGACGCAAGCGGGTCTCCGGCGCGTCGAATACGCTTGGCTGCGGGCGATCTTCGCCGCTTGCTTCACCAAACAAATTCTGGGCAACGACCTGGTCCAGGTCAAAGGCCGCATCTGCGGCGCCCGGGCCTGTTGCCTGCCGCTGAGGTGCCGGTGGTTCGGGTTCACTGAAAAAATACCACCCGGTGACGGCAATGCTATACGCAATGCCGATGACCAGCAGTACTTTGACCGGTTCCACAAGCTTGTCGACAATATTCAGCACAGGTACCTGCCTGACCAGAACTCCGGCAGTCTAGAACAGTTTTTCCTGCACCTCTAGGACCATTGTCTGCGGTGGTGCGTCGGTCTGCCAGGGCTGTCCCACCATCTCTGTGAATCGGCGCGAGATTCCGATGGTTGCCCAGCCGTCAGGTGCGATGCTGGCTCGCATCAGTGGCGTCTCAGACTGTTCTTCGGTGACCTGCAGCGTCGGACTGTCCGTTGTTGTCACCACTTGACCCACCAGGGGTGGCAGGCGCGTCTGGTGGCGATCGCCACCCAGCACGTAGCGGACGTCACCACCCGTCCACTGCAGCTGTCCTTCTATATGAGGAAGCGGGTCGGCATCCCGGTGTCGAAACTGCAGTGCAACGATGTCGATGGCACCTGGAATGATCAGGTCATAGGTGCGCAGCATTTCCTCGAATCGATCCATCAGAATGCGGCCCTGCAGCGTTCCCTCGGTGCTGCGCAGGCGACGCTGTATCTGCGCCTCGAGGCGTTCCTCCGCGGCCTCGATCTGCAGGTCCAGGCTCAGTCGAGCCATCAGCAGCGCGGCAGGCCGCACCTGCCAATAGGCGCGCCCGAGATCCTGGCCTTCGATTCGGACATCGGCGCTGCCGCGCCACAGGGTTCCGGCCGTATTGTGCATTCTCAGCCCGGGCACATCGGCCGCGAGTCGCGGTATCAGGCCGGCAGGCGCGAATACCACGGCGAACACAAGCACACACAGCAGACCGATGAGCAGGTAACGCCCCATGACAGCTTCTCCTATAACAGCAATGCGTCCAGCACGCGCCGATAGATGCGGGTCAGGTTGTCGAGTTCCTGCAGGGCGATATGCTCATTGATTTTGTGGATGGTGGCGTTGACCGGGCCTAGTTCGACCACAGCGGCGCCGCTGGGCGCGATAAAACGGCCGTCGGAGGTACCGCCGGAGGTGGACAGTTCCGGCCGGTATCCCATGACGTCATGTACGGCGTCACTGACAGCACGGGTCAGCACGCCTTGGGTTGTCAGAAAAGGCATGCCGGACAGGTGCCAGTCCAGCTCATAGTTCAGCTGGTGTCGATCCAGACACTCGACAACAGCGTCCTGCAGTCCCTGTGGGGTCTGTTCGGAGTTGAATCGAAAATTGAACAGCAATTCCAGTTCACCGGGAATGACGTTGGTGGCGCCGGTGCCGGATTGCATATTTGACACCTGAAAACTGGTCGGCGGGAAGTAGTCATTGCCGTCATCCCAGTGCCTGGCTGTCAATTCCGCCAGCGCCGGTGCGAACTGGTGGATTGGGTTGCGGGCCAGTTGCGGGTAGGCGACATGCCCTTGTATTCCTTTGATGCGGGCCCGGCAGTTCAGCGAGCCTCGGCGTCCATTGCGCACGACATCGCCGGTACGTTCCGTCGATGAAGGCTCGCCAACTATGCAGTAATCGATGCGCGTGTTGTTATTGGTCAGGTGCTCGATCACCCTGGCGGTACCATTAATGGCGTCGCCTTCCTCATCACTGGTGATCAGAAAGGCGATTGAACCGCGATGATTCGGGTGCTCCGCAATGAAGCTTTCGGTCGCCACGACCATTGCGGCGAGGCTGGACTTCATGTCTGCAGCGCCACGTCCGTACAGACAGCCGTCGCGCTGCGTCGGCGTAAAGGGCGGCGAATGCCACTCTGAGACCGGGCCCGTTGGCACCACATCGGTATGACCGGCAAACACTACCAGCGGCGCCGCATCGCCACGTCTCGACCACAGGTTGCTGACGTCTGCGAAAGGCAGGGGCGTGTTGTCAAAACCCAGCGGCGCCAGCCGCTCGGCCAGCAGGTCCTGGCAGCCGGCATCGACGGGCGTCACGGATTCACGTGCAATCAGCGCACACGCGAGTGCCAGCGTCGGAGACTCATCACTCATGCTTCACCTTCAATTGTGTGCATGCAGCGCTTCGTTGAGCGCAATGGCTGATTTGTTGGTACGGCATTGCACAGCACCGGTGGCGCTGTTGCGAATAAAGAGCATATCGCTGTTGCCACTGAGTTCGCGTGCCTTGACGGTCTTTACCGCGTCACCGTTCTCATCCAGGAGCTGGACGCGGGTCCCGGACGTAATATACAGGCCAGCCTCAATGGTGCAGCGGTCGCCGAGTGCAATGCCGGTGCCGGCATTGGCACCAATCAGACAGTGCTTGCCGATGCTGATCCGGATATTGCCGCCGCCGGACAGGGTGCCCATGGTGCTTGAACTGCCGCCCAGGTCGGAGTGGGCATCAACGATGACCCCTTGAGAGA
>SKXG01000294.1 GCA_007128525.1 Pseudomonadales bacterium
CCAAGCCCACCAAGGACAGTTCCCGGTGACGCGGATGTGTGCCCTGTATGGCGTCAGCCCGAGTGGCTTCTACGCGTATCGCGACAGACCTTTGAGTCGACGTGCCCAAGATGACGGCGCGCTGCTGCCAAAGATCAAGCATGCCTTCTCGGCAAGCCGCGAGACGTACGGGAGCCCACGCGTGCACCAGACGCTAAATCGCCAGGGCGAACCGGTCGGTAAGCGACGAATCGAGCGTTTAATGCGGGAAAACGGCATCCGTGCAGTCTCTGCAAGGTTGTACCGGCGCATGCCCGGGCTTGGGCGCTTCTTCGGTCGTATCGGCAATCGAATACATACCAAAGCAGTGACTGGGCCAGACCAGGTCTGGGTCGGCGATGTCACCTACCTGAAGGTGCAGGGTGAGTGGCGGTACCTGGCTACCGTGATGGACCGCTATTCCAGACGTTTGCTGGGTTGGTCCCTCGGCTATGAGAAGACCGCGACGCTGACGCGCCGAGCGCTCCTACAAGCGCTGAAGGTGCGTCAGCCAAAGCGAAACACCATCTTCCACAGCGACCGCGGCAGCGAGTACCTGGCGGACAAGCTCCGCAGAGCAATATCGAGCGCCGGGATGCAGCAAAGCGTCAACCGCCCCCGACGCATGACAGACAACGCGCATATTGAATCTTGGAACAAGTCTATGAAATCAGACATGTACCACCGGCGGACATTCACCACCCACCGGAGCCTGTACGAAGCCATCAAGGCCTATGTCGACTTCTACAATAAAGTGCGCTTACACTCGTCGCTCGGCTATCAGCCTCCTATCGAATATGAGACAAATCATAACCAAGGGGTGTCCACTTTTGCGTAGGAACTTTCCATCCGAAAGCGCCACCGCCTTCGGCTGCAGCTGAACTCTAGCGTTCGCCGAAGGAAGAGAATGGCAATAAACAGACAGGAAGCACTTAGCGAGGTGCAGGAGCAGCTACTGCCGAAGATTGCGGGGCTGTACTCAGTTGAGCCGGGTCGCCTGCATCTGTATCCGGACTATGATGGCTGCCAGAATCTCGTCTTCTTCTACAGGAGAGACGCGGGCGACTACATCCTACGGGTGTCCTTTCGGGAGGACCGATCGCCTGATCTGGTCCTTGCAGAGCTCGACTTCATCCGCTACCTGCATGAGAACGGGGTTCGCGTGAGTCTGCCGGTTGAGTCTCTGGAAGGCCGGCAAATGGAAGTGGTCTCTTCCGGCTCCCGTGACTTCATTGTGGTGAGCTTCGAGAAAGCCCCTGGACAAAGGCTCCCGGACAGAGGCTACAGGTACCGCGATGGCGCAACCATTGATGAATACTGGCTCAACTGGGGCAAGATGCTTGGCCAGATGCACCGACTCACCCAGCACTACTCGCCGAAGGGCCCAGAGAGAAGACGTCCTGAACTGCTCGATGTCCTGGCGAACCATTACATCCCCAGCTACCTGCCTCCATCATACGGCAAGGTTAGAGAGCGATTCCTGCGGCTTCTTGCGGAACTGAAGGAGCTCCCAACCGAAGACGACGCGTACGGGCTGATTCACGCCGATTTCAGCGACGGCAACTTCTGCGTTGACTACACGAATGGCGACATCACCGCCTTCGATTTTGATGATTCGGCCTACTGCTGGTTCATGTTTGATCTGGCCGATGCCTGGCGAAGTGGGGTTGGCTGGACCATGCGTGAAGCAGACCCTGGCAGGCGTCGTGACTTCATGGACAGGTACTTCGACACCTTACTCAATGGCTACATACGAGAGCATGCACTGCCGGAGGCATGGCTGGAGCGGCTACCTACGTTCCTGAAGCTGGTCGAGATGGAGGCGCTACTGAGTGAGTTCCGCGACCTCACTGTCAACGGGTTTGATGAGGACGACGACGGGGAGATGGCGTACATGCTGAAGTGCATTGAGGATGATATCCCCTTTCTGGGGTTCTTCGACAGCATCTACTCCCCTATCTGCCCGTTCCAACTCCCAGATCCGAACTGAGAGCCACCAGCGACGGCGAACAAAGCCTTGCACCAGACTCGCTTCGCTCGCAGGTGAAGGCCAGCGTTAGGCGTACGAATCCGAATCGGAGGCCACATGAGATACTACGACTTTTCAATTGATGGAAGGCGTGTGGGATACGTTGAGGTCGAAGAGACATTGGATCAGATCTACATGAACGCTCGAATGGTGTTGGAGGGCGAGCGGCACGAGAACCCGTTCTGGATTCGCATCCTGGCCGGGCGGCCAACTGAGGTCCGCAGGGGTGAGCGAGAGTGGCAGGCTGTTCCCGTGGGTACGTACCCTACGTCCGCCTATCTCTTGGTTCTACGTGCTGGATTGTCAAAGTACCGTGCATTCGATGAGGGGTCGGCGATGGTCGAGGATCGCGAGATGCGAAACGAGGATGATTTGCTGGTTGAATATGTAGGGACGAAGGTCTGCCGAGCGTTTCGAATCGAGGACGGTGACGTCGTCTACATCAGCTGGGGCGGGGCCGCCGAATCGCGGCTTTGCGCGTCAAGGACAGAGGCTGTGCGAGGAACTCCCTTCGAGTAGAATCGCGGTGGCCCCGACGAAGAAATTTGACTGATCGGTCCTGAAGCGATTGTCACTGCGATAGCCGCCCGAAGGACGCCTAACAGGTGCGTCCAGCGGACGCGACGGTTCCTTGAAGGCAAGCTGCGTGACGCGTTGCCGTCAATGCGCTATTGGCGTCTGAGTCGTACAACCTGGCACGGGACGATGGCGTGCTGAAGGTGTTTTGTTCAGTCGATCACGCCTCCTGACAGGAAGGCTTCCATACGCGATACAATCCGGTCAGTGTCGGGCTCGGCCATCAACATCCAGTGATTGGCGCCTTCGAGTAGCACGAGTTCAGCATTGGGAATGCTGGCAGCCAGTGCTTGTCCGGCTTCCACCGGAATGGCCAGGTCGCCGCGTCGGTGCAACACCAGCGTGGGCGCCTGGACCGCAGGCGCCAGGTTGCTGACATCAATGTTGGCCACTGCCAGCGCCATGCGAAATGCAGTCGTACCGTCACAAGCGAGCCGCTGCAACTCGTTGAAGTAGGCGTTCTGTGCGGCATCAGCATCCGGGATCATGATGCCGGTAAAAAGCTGGCGGATGGCGGGCCGTTCCGAGCGCCAGGCCTGGCGCATCAGCGGCAGCAACTGTTCCCAGCGTGCGCGGGTTTCAACATCGAAGCTGGCAGTGTTGAGAAAGCTGCCGTAAAGAATTAGATGCGAGACGCGGTCGGGGTGCTTGGCTGCGTAGGCAATGGCGGTGGCACCTCCTTCCGACAGGCCGATCAGCGCACAACGATCCAGCCCGGCCGCATCGATCACGGCTTCCAAATCCCGCAAACGCTCTTCCATGGTGAAGCGGCTGTCCACAGCCGAGGACAGGCCCATGCCGCGGCCATCGTATCGATACAGACAGTGGCGACGGCTGAGGCGCTGCCAGAGCGCCCGGCCGGCCCCAGGCTGCCATTCTGCTTGCAGGTGGGTGAACCAACCAAGCGCCCGTACCAGGGGAATTCCCTGGTGCAGGTTGCCGGTTTTGGCATAGGCGATACGGACACCATCGGCTGTGGCGCAGTAACGCAGCTGCTGTGTCAGGTTCGTTTGGTCGCGGCGCTGCGTGACCTGGCGCAACCGGCTGCCGGTCGTGGTCAGCATGCGATAGCAGAGCGTGGTCGCCAATACGGTCATGCCGGTCGCGGCCGCCAGGCCCGACAGCAGGGTTTCATGCATCATGAGCCAATCGATGACGCTGCCAATTACAGCCAAGACGGTGGTGTCCATATTCGTGCGCTCCGCTTAGCCGTTTCGCGTTTCAGGCGCGAAGGCGGCAGCCACCGGCGGATGGACCTGACCCGGTTTCGGAATCAACATCGGAACCTGCTCGCGATAGCGTTCGTAGGCCTGGCCGTGAAATCGCACCAGATCGCGTTCTTCGAAGCGGATCGCAACCAGTATGTACAGCGTCATGACGCTGGCGAACAGCAGGTGGCCACAGGTCATCGCTGGCGTTCCCCAGAAGGCGAGAATCCACCCGACATACAGCGGATGGCGCACCAGGCGATACAGGCTGCGTACTTGAAACGCCGGCGGAACCGGGATGCGCCCCAGCAAGTTAAGTGTCACCTGCTTTAACCCGAACAAATCGAAGTGATCGATTAGAAAGGTAGAGAACAACACAATGCCGAGGCCGGTGGCGAAGATGCCGTAGCCGATGGCGGTGCCGGTGAAACTCTGCGCCTGCCAAAGCGTGTGCTGAATCGGCTGCCAGCCCCAGTACAGCAGTATCAGCAGCAGTGCTGAGATCAGCACATAGGTGCTGCGCTCCATGGTCTGCGGCACCACCCGGGTCCACCAGCGCTTGAAGGCTGGCCGAGCCATGACGCTGTGTTGCACGCCAAACAGGGTGAGCAGACCAAGGTTTATGGTCGTGGCCATCCAGGGATTGAAGCCGCTGCTACCGCTGTTGATGGTCTTCGGCACCAGGAAGTCACCGAGAAATCCGATCAGGTACAGAAAGCTGGCAAAGAAAATGCCGTAACAGGCGATGCCATAGACAAATGTGAGTACGCGTTTCATCAGGGTCTCCTTATGCTCTGAATGAGCCCCTGCATGCTGCGCGCGCATGTGCGCCTGTACCTGAGGCAAAGCTCGTGTTTTTCAGGCGTTGGATGGCCGGGAAGGCGGGACAATTGTCCCGGGTTGTGTGTTATTCGCGAAAACCGGCGTCGCTGGCCAGTACGATAGCCTGCGCCCTTGAGCGAATGTCGAGCTTGTCGAGAATACTGCTGACGTGATTGCGGACAGTCTTCTCGCTGATAAAGAGTGATTCCGCGATCTGGCTGTTGGAGAGCCCTTCAGCGAGGCGCGCAAGGACCTGACGTTCGCGCCGGGTCAGGCCACTGAAGTCGGTCCGCCTGCTCTTGCGGTGCGGTGTACGTACGAACTGCCGACACTCTGTTTGAAAGCGCTCCCAGGACGGTTCCTGTTCGACCAGCAAGTGATTGGGACTGTCGAGCACGGAAAGACGGGCTGCCGGAATGGCTTCAGCCAGCTTTTGGCCGGCTTCCAATGGCACCAGGCTGTCCTGTTCAGCATGAAAGACAAGTGTTGGCGCTTGGACCTGTGCCAGTTGCTCTGCAACATTGAGCTGGCCGAAAGTGTCGACGATCGCGGTCGCCATTTCGCGGGTACAGCTGCGCCGGGCCAGCTCCGTGTACCAGTACAGGGTCTCGGGGTCCCCCTTGGGGACGAACAGCGGCCCCCACATGGCGCGAAATGCCGGATTTTCATCCCCCCAACCCAGACGCACCATTTCCCGAATGGCCAGCCATCGGTCTTTGACCGATTTCCGCGCATGGACCCAGCCCGCAGCAAAACCGCCAAAGAGAATCAGCTGGCTGACCCGCTCAGGATGGCGAGCGGCGTATTCGACGGCGACCGCAGCGCCTTGCGACATGCCTAGAATCGGAAAGCGGTCCAGACCCATGGTGTCCACCACGGCTTCCAGATCCGACACCCAGTCTTCAAATGACAAACTCTTGATATGCCGGTCCGACAGACCGCAACCACGCTCGTCATAACGGATCAGCGTGTGGTCTTCGGACAAAAAGCGAAACCAGTGGCCCCAGGCGCTGCTCTCCCAGTCGAGTTCCAAGTGCGTCAACCAGGTTGCCACGCGAACCAATGGAGGCCCGTCGCCGGAGGTGGCGCAGGCAAGGCGGATGCCGTCGCGTGTACGGGCGAAGCTCAGCGTCTGATTCATGGACCCTCGCGCCTTTGCTTACGGTGTCAGGCTTTCGCCTGGGCGCGCACCATCATAGTATTCCGACCGCGGAGAGCAAACCTAACAGGGCCAATTTGCAGCAAATCAGAAGCTCTGAGCTATGTTGCATGGTGAGGTATGCCGAAAGCACCTGACGATGGTGGCATTTCGGCCGCTAGTTCAATCTGGAGGCTGCATTAATGGGTGCAGGTTTGTAGTCGCGCCGCATTGTAATGGCTTGCCCCGAACTTTGTTGCTGCTTGTCGCGGGACGGTTCAATCGACTGATGCGGCCGAAGCTTAAATTACATTGATAATCAAATGGAGAAAGGCCGTCTAGCTGGCTTCACACTCTCCAGCCAGGTACATGAGGCTATTGTTAGGTATTGACCTAAGTATTTGCGCCTCTTATAGTTAGGCACATGCCTAACCAATCTTCCAGCCTGAACGACGTTTTCAACGCGCTTTCGGATCCAACTCGTCGAGGCGTCCTGTCTCGCTTGTGCCATGGTCCAACGACCGTGACCGATCTGGCAGGCCCTTACGACATGGCGCTGCCATCCTTTACCCAGCACCTGAAAGTGCTCGAGAAGTCCGGACTGGTGCAATCCCGCAAGATCGGGCGCTCGCGTCTGTACGAAATACAGCCCAAGCAGCTCAAACGAGCCCAGGACTGGCTGGCGCGGCAGCATCTGCTGTGGGAGCAGCGACTGGATCAGTTGGATGACTACCTGCTGCAAATGAAGGAGAAGCCGGAATGAGCGACACGTCACCCTTTGCCATCAACCCTAAGCTGGATCTGGTGCTTGAGCGCCGTGTATCCGTGCCGCCGGCACTGGTCTGGGAAGCCTGGACACAACCAGAGCACTTGAAGCAATGGTTCTGTCCGCGTCCTTGGTCGGTGGCCGCGTGTGAGATCGATCTGCGCCCAGGCGGGTTGTTTCCGACCGTAATGCAGTCGCCGGACGGGGAGTTGATGCCGACGTCGGATGGCTGCTATCTGGAGGTGGAGCCGCATCGCCGCTTAGTGTGGACGTCAGCGATGGGGCCGGGTTATCGGCCAGTCCAGCCGGGGCGCGAAGACGACCTGCTGTTTACCGCCTTCATTCTGATCGAACCGGAAGGTGATGGCTCCAGATACACGGCCATTGCGGTGCACCCGGACCCGGCTGGCAAGGCTCGGCATGAAGCGATGGGCTTCCATGAAGGCTGGGCTACCGCGCTGGAGCAGTTGGTCGAGTACATGCGTGGGCTTAGCCACTGATGCCCGTATCTCACTGATTTATGGGATTGTCATGATCAGCGCAGGGCTATAGCGTTAGGGCATTCTCCAAACGGTAACGCCCGTGGCGACGATCACGTTGGTGGAAGATGATGTTCCGACCCGGCAACGCTTGGTAGCAGCGCTGACGGAATCGGGCTATACAGTTTTGGCGGACGTTGGCAATTGCGCCTTGGCACGCGCCGCGCTATCTGAGCGAGCCCCCGATGTGCTGCTGGTGGATCTTGGCCTGCCGGACGGCAGTGGACTGGAGTTGATTGCGCAATCCCGCCAACAGCATCCGGATACCGAGATTATGGTCATCACTGTGTTTGGCGATGAGCGTCACGTGCTGGCCGCCATCGTCGCCGGGCCTGTTGACGATCGACCAGGCGTGGGTAACGGCGCCTGAATTGGACGGAGCGCTGCGCGATCTACCAGATGACTGGCGGCGTTATCACCAGCCACTCGCAGAAGTAGACTATCATTTCCAGGTTTCTCTAGCGGAAACAGTTACCGAACCCTGGGCCATCTATCTGCCATCGGTCGTCATGAATGCTGCTGTGACGACCAATGGTATGCCGCTTGGTGACGGCGGCCGCATGACGCCATCGATTGCCCGTAATCTGAAACGGCCGTTGTACTTCATCGTGCCGCCGCCCTTACTGCATGAAGGTGACAATCTCATCACGGTGGTCGTCCGCTCCGAGCCATCTGGTATCGGTCTGCTATCGCCTGTTCTGGTTGGCCCAGACAGCGAGCTTGGCAGCCTGTATGAGCAGCGCCACTTCTTCCGCTACACGCTGAGCCAGTTCGTCGTCATACTGCTCGCCGGAATGACCGTGTTGATGTTGTTGTTGTGGCGTCTGC
>SKXG01000383.1 GCA_007128525.1 Pseudomonadales bacterium
GACCACGTGATGCTGAAGCTCGACCACCTGGGTGAGTCCGTGCTGAAGACCCGCCTGCCGGGCATTGTGGAACTGTCCAAGACCTTTGCGCATGTGGATCCGGCTAAAGCGCCGATTCCGGTCGTGCCCACCTGCCACTACATGATGGGTGGTGTCCCGACGTCTATTCACGGCCAGGCACTGACCCAGGACGGCAACGGTCAGGACGTGCCGATACAGGGTCTGTTTGCCGCCGGGGAAGCGGCGTGCGTATCCGTGCATGGCGCCAATCGCCTGGGCGGCAATTCGCTGCTTGATCTGGTTGTGTTTGGTCGGGCTGCAGGCATCCAGATCGAGGAAACCTTGCGACAGGGCGTCAGCTACCGTGAGGCCACAGAGTCTGATATCGAAGTGGCCATGCGCCGTCTGGCACGCTGGAACGAGTCCAAGGGCGGGGAATCCGTTGCGGATCTGCGCAAAGAACTGCAAACCTGTATGCAGAACGCGTTTGGCGTGTTCCGGACCGAAGAACACATGCTCAAGGGCATCGAGCAGCTGCGGGATCTGCGCCAGCGGATCGGTGAGGCCCACCTGGCGGACAAATCCAATGCCTTCAACACGGCTCGGATGGAAGCGTTGGAACTCGACAATTTGCTGGAGGTTGCTGAGGCTACCGCGATCGCCGCCGAACAACGTAAAGAGAGCCGTGGTGCCCACGCCCGCGATGATTACCAGGATCGGGATGACGAGAACTGGCTTTGCCATTCCATGTACTTCCCGAAAGAAAAGAAGCTTGGCAAACGGCAGGTCAACTTTGCACCCAAGACCATGGAGGCGTTTGCGCCTGCCGTGCGTCAGTACTGAGAGAATCGCGCATCATGAAAGTCAGTGTTTATCGCTACAATCCGGAGACCGACAGCGCCCCTTATATGCAGGACCTGACCCTGGATGTGCCCGAGGGCAAGGATCTGATGGTGCTGGATGTGCTGGAACTGCTCAAACGGGAAGATCCATCTTTGACCTTCCGGCGCTCGTGCCGCGAAGGCGTCTGCGGATCGGATGGCCTGAACATGAACGGCCGTAATGGTCTGGCCTGTGTTACGCCGCTGTCTGAAGTGGTCAAGAACGACAAGCTGGTCGTGCGACCGCTGCCCGGCTTGCCAGTGATCCGCGACCTGGTCATCGATATGGGTCAGTTCTACAAGCAATACGAGAAGGTCCAGCCCTATTTGATCAACGACAACCCGGCGCCTGCCCAGGAGCGTCTGCAGAGCCCGGAGGACCGTGAAGAGCTGGACGGCCTGTACGAGTGCATTCTGTGTGCCTGCTGTTCCACTGCCTGTCCGTCATTCTGGTGGAACCCGGACAAATTCATTGGTCCGGCCGGCCTGCTGCAGGCTTACCGATTCCTGGCCGATAGTCGTGATACAGCGACAGCCGAGCGGCTTAGCAAGCTGGATGATCCGTTCAGCGTCTTTCGCTGCCGCGGCATCATGAACTGCGTCGCCTTCTGCCCGAAGGGGCTGAACCCGACGCGAGCCATCGGCAAGATCCGGTCGATGCTGCTCGAACAGGGTGTCTGAGCGAGCCGGTGCAGCAGCCTGCCCAGCGCCGGGCTGGTAGGGCTTAGGCCACCACGGCCGCCCAGTAACAAAGCCGGCTGCCAAGCGTCAAGGTGATGTCGTCTGCCCGGAATTAGACTCCGGGCGCGGAGCGCTCGGACGCTGGCGCCTGACCTGATACACTTGTACGTGCAGTTGGCGCCGTTGCCGTTCCAGGGATAGCTGGCGGAGGCTGGCTGTCAGAACTGTCATCGTCCCAGCTACGCCAACACCCCAATGGCCGGCCCGACCGTACTCGCGGCGCCGTTGGTATTAATGCAGGCCATGCCGGCAGCGTGGGAAGGCAGGCCGCCCGATGTAATCAGCTTGCCACGTAATCGCGCGCCCGATGGTCGGGACGCAGCAGCAGTTCGGAGGACTGATGGCGGAATCCTTTCTTGAGCGCATGCAGAAGAGCTCTCATCTCGCAGGTGGCAATGTCGCTTATGTAGAGGCGATGTACGAGAATTTTCTGGCTGACGCCAATTCCGTGCCGGAAGAGTGGCGCAGCTATTTTGAGCGCCTGCCGCGGGTCGAAGGCGTGATCGGGGCAGATGTTCCCCACAGCACGATTCGCGCGCATTTCGAGATGCTTGGCCGCAACCGACTCCGGGCCCGTCCTGAAACCATCAGTACGGACCTGTCCGGTGATCACGAGAAGAAGCAGATGCGCGTCACTGAGCTGATCAGTGCGTATCGGCATCGGGGCCACAAGCGGGCCAACATCGACCCGCTGGGTCTGATGCAGCGGCCGCCGGCACCTGTCCTGGATCTCGCCTACCATCACCTGTCTGAAGCCGATATGGATACGGTCTTCCAGACGGGTTCTTTTTTTTATGGGGCAGACAAAGCCAAGTTGCGCGATATCGTCGGTGCACTTGAACGCAGCTATTGCGGCAGTGTTGGTGCCGAGTACATGCACATTGTCGATGCTGCCGAGCAAATCTGGGTGCAGCAGCGTATTGAGAGTGTGCGGGCAGCGCCGGAGTACAGCCCGGAAGTCAAACGGATGGTGCTCGAGCGCCTGACCGCCGCGGAGGGCCTTGAGAAATATCTGCACAACCGTTATCCGGGCACCAAGCGATTTGGCCTCGAAGGTGGTGAGAGCCTGATTCCGATGCTGCATGAGGCTTTGCAGCGCACCGGCTCGCATGGTGTGGTTGAAACCGTTATTGGGATGGCGCACCGCGGTCGGCTCAATGTGTTGGTCAACATTCTCGGCAAGCACCCGAAAGAGTTGTTTGATGAGTTCGAGGGCAAGCTGCCGACCAACCTGGGGTCCGGTGATGTGAAGTACCACCAGGGCTTCTCATCGAATGTGATGACACCCGGTGGAGAAATGCATCTGGCGCTGGCTTTCAACCCGTCGCACCTTGAGATTGTAGGCCCGGTAGTGGAAGGGTCGGTGCGGGCCCGACAGGACAGACGCAAAGACTACACCGGCAATGTGGTGATGCCCATTCTGCTGCATGGCGATGCCGCCTTTGCTGGCCAGGGTGTGGTGATGGAGACCTTCCAGATGTCGCAGACACGCGGCTTTAAGGTTGGTGGCACCATCCACATCATCATCAACAACCAGATTGGCTTTACCATGGACAAGCAGGAAGATGCGCGGTCCACCGAGTACTGCACCGAGGTGGCCAAGATGGTGCAGGCGCCTATTTTTCATGTGAATGCGGATGATCCTGAAGCGGTGTTGTTCGTAACCCAGCTGGCGGTCGATTACCGGATGCAGTTCAAGAAGGATGTGGTGATCGATCTGGTCGGCTATCGGCGACGTGGTCACAACGAGGCCGAAGAACCGATGAAGACTCAGCCGATGATGTATCAGCGCATTCGCGACCAGGAAACAACGCGCACGGTGTATGCGCGACGCCTGATCGAGGAGGGCGTCGTTACGGAGGATGAGTCCAAGGCCATGGTGGACAGCTATCGCGATGCGCTGGACTCCGGCAAGCACGTGGCTTTGAGCTTGGTCCAGGAGCCTGACCACAAGCTCTTTGTTGACTGGTCTCCCTACCTCGGGCATGAGTGGACGACGCCGGCCGACACCAGGCTGGAGCTAAATCGCCTGAAAGAGTTGGCTACCAGACTGGAGCAGTTGCCTGAAGGCTTTGTGCTGCACCGCCAGGTTTCAAAGATCCTGGAAGACCGACACAAGATGACGGCGGGCGCGTTGCCGATCAACTGGGGCTATGGGGAAACCATGGCCTATGCGACGCTGCTTGATGAAGGGCATCCGGTGCGGCTGACGGGTCAGGATGTGGGCGTGGGCACCTTCTCGCACCGCCATGCCTGTCTGTATAACCAGAAAGATGGCAAACGCCATATTCCGCTGAACCATCTGTCGGAATACCCCACGTTCGACATCTATGATTCGCTGCTCTCGGAAGAGGCGGTGCTGGCATTCGAGTATGGCTATGCCACAACGACGCCGAACGCGTTGATTGTCTGGGAAGCGCAGTTTGGTGACTTCGCAAATGGTGCCCAGGTGGTGATCGACCAGTTCATCACCAGTGGTGAGCACAAGTGGGGCCGGCTATGCGGCCTGGTGATGCTGTTACCACATGGCTACGAAGGCGCTGGCCCGGAACACTCCTCGGCGCGTATCGAGCGTTTCCTGCAGCTGTGTGCCGAGCACAACATACAAATTTGTGTACCGACCACGCCCGCTCAGGTTTATCACATGCTGCGGCGTCAGGTTAAGCGGCCGGTGCGGAAACCTCTGGTGGCTTTCACCCCCAAGAGTCTGCTGCGACACAAGCTGGCCGTGTCTTCGCTTGAGGACCTGGCCGATGGCAGTTTCCATCCGGTACTGCCGGAACAGGATGAATTGGATCCTACACGGGTGGAGCGTCTGATCATGTGCGCGGGCAAGGTGTACTATGACCTGCTGGAGAAGCGCCGCGAAGCAGGTCTGGACAACGTCGCCATAGTGCGCCTGGAGCAGCTTTATCCGTTTCCGGAAGATGAGCTGGGCGAGATCATAGCGCCCTACGTGAACCTGAAGGATGTCTTCTGGTGTCAGGAGGAACCGATGAACCAGGGTGCCTGGTACAACAGTCAGCACCATATGCGACGTGTCATCCTCAAACACAATGAAAACCTGTATCTGACTTACGCTGGCCGCGAGGCATCAGCCGCTCCGGCAGCCGGCTATATGCAGTTGCACCTGAAGCAGCAGGAGCAGCTGATTGAAGATGCGCTCTTCGCCTGAGTGGCGACAGCACGTTACTGGCTAAGAAACCGGCCATAAGGAAGCATTCGTGAGTACCGAAATCAAAGCACCACAATTTCCAGAGAGTATCGCCGACGGAACTATAGCGGCCTGGCACAAGAAGCCGGGTGAGGCCGTGAGCCGGGATGAGCTGCTGGCAGAAATTGAAACCGACAAAGTGGTGATCGAGATCGTCGCACCTGAAGATGGCACTCTTGAGGAGATCGTCAAGAATGAGGGTGACACCGTCCTCAGTGACGAAGTCATCGGTAGACTGAAGGCTGGGGCAGCCCCGGCATCGGGCAAAGCGCCTGACAAGCCGGCTGACAAAACAGCCGACAAGAAAGCCCCTGCGGCTGACAAAAGCAGTGCGCCCGAACAGGCCCAGCCCGCCAAGAGTGCTGATAGCGTTGGCGCAGAGGACGATGATGGCGCGTCAGCTGGTCCGGCCAGTCCGTCAGCCCGGAAGCTGGCTGAGGAACAAGGTCTGGATCTGACCAGTGTCAAGGGCAGCGGTAAAGGTGGACGGATCACAAAGGAGGATGTCGTCAAGGCCGTTGAGGCACGCAGCGATTCCCCGGGTGCGGCACCGGAAGGTCGTACGCAGCAAGCTGAGGTCAGTGCGCCGACCGAGGTGACCCCTGGCGAGCGGGTCGAGCGACGGGTTCCGATGACACGCCTGCGGGCCAGCATTGCCCGTCGCCTGGTTGAGGCACAGCACAACACCGCGATGCTGACGACCTTCAATGAGGTCGATATGGCCCCGATCATGGCGCTGCGCAAGAAGTATCGGGATGAGTTCGAGAAGCGACACAATGGCATCAAGCTTGGGTTTATGTCGTTTTTCGTACGGGCCAGCGTTGAAGCCTTGAAGCGTTTCCCAGGTGTCAATGCCTCCATCGATGGCAATGACATCATCTATCATGGCTATTACGACGTCGGCGTGGCTGTCTCTACAGAACGGGGTCTCGTTGTTCCGGTAGTGCGTGACGCTGACGCATTGAGTCTGGCGCAAATCGAGCAGCAGGTTGCCGATTACGGTCGAAAGGCGCGTGACGGCAAACTGAGCCTTGAGGAGATGTCAGGTGGCACCTTCACCATTTCCAACGGTGGTATCTTCGGCTCCTTGTTGTCGACCCCCATTCTGAATCCGCCGCAAACCGGCATATTGGGCATGCACAAGATCCAGGAGCGCGCCGTGGTGGTGGACGGTGAGATTGTCATCCGACCGATGATGTATCTGGCGCTGTCCTATGACCACCGTCTGATCGACGGGCAGGAGGCTGTCCGCTTCCTGGTTACCATCAAGGAGCTGTTGGAAGACCCGGCTCGCATTCTGCTCGACATTTGAGTCAGACCATCGATCAGCGTCAGGAGAACTCTGCATGAGTGACGACAACAGTAAATTTGATGTCATCGTTATTGGTGGTGGCCCGGCCGGCTACCATGCGGCCATCCGCTGCGCCCAGCTGGGCATGAAAACTGCCTGTGTGGACAAGTCCCTTGACGACGATGACAAGCCGGTCCTCGGTGGTACCTGTCTGAACTGGGGCTGCATCCCATCGAAGGCACTGCTCGATGCCTCGCACGAGTACATGAAGGCGCAGCACCACTTTGGCACCATCGGAATCAAGACTGGCAAGCTGTCAGTTGACCTCAAGCAGGTGCAAGCCAATAAAGGCGAGATCGTGAAGAAGCTGACCGGTGGTGTCGCCGCGCTGTTTCAGGGTAACGGCGTGAAAGCCTATGCAGGTAGCGGCAAGTTGCTGGCCGGCCGCAAGGTTGAAGTCACGCCGCACAAGGGCAAGGCGGAAGTGCTGGAAGGTGACAAGATCATTCTGGCGCCTGGATCAGTACCGGTGGACATTTCCGTGGCCCCGGTCGATGGCAAGCTGATCGTGGACTCCAAGGGGGCGCTGGAATTTGACACCGTGCCGAAAAAACTTGGTGTCATCGGCGCTGGTGTCATAGGTCTGGAACTCGGCAGCGTCTGGGCTCGCTATGGTTCAGAGGTGACTGTGCTGGAAGCCCTGGATGACTTTCTGGCCATGGCCGATCAGCGTATTGCCCGCGATGCGAAGAAGCTCTTCACGGAGCAGGGCATGGACATCCGGCTTGGCGCGCGCGTTATGAGTGCGGAAGTGAAGGGGCGGCAGGTGAAGGTGCGCTACAAGGACAAGGATGAGGAGCACGAACTCAGTTTTGACAAGCTGATTGTGGCGGTCGGACGCATGCCCTATACGGAAGGCCTGCTGGCGCAGGATTCCGGCGTCAATCTCGATGAGCGGGGCTTTCTGTACGTCAATGACTACTGTGAGACTGATGCACCGAACATTTATGCGGTCGGCGATGTGGTGCGGGGCCCTATGCTGGCACACAAGGGTATGCATGAAGGTGTGATGGTGGCTGAGCGGATCGCCGGCCAGAAGACGGAAGTCAATTATGACGCTGTGCCGTCCGTGATCTATACGCACCCGGAGATTGCCTGGGTTGGCGCTACCGAAGAAGAGCTGAAAAAGAGTGGCGATGCCTTCAATGTCGGCAGCTTCGGTTTTTCGGCAAACGGCCGGGCGCTGGCTGCCAATGACACAGATGGCATCGTGAAGGTCGTCTCCGACGCGGAGACGGACCGTATATTGGGTGTCCACATCATGGGCCCGCAAGCCTCCGAGTTGATCGCGCAGGCCGTCATTGCGATGGAATTCAGCGCCACCGCGGAGGACCTTGGCCTGATCATGTTTGCTCACCCGACACTGTCGGAGTCGTTGCATGAGGCGGCGCTTGGTGTAGGCGGGCATGCCATACACATGATCAATCGCAAGAAGCGAAACAAGTAGGGCCGGCAGGCGCCGGCGTCATTAGACAAGGGCTGTGCCACTGCGGCCGTGACAGGGCACAGTTCCAGCAACCAGGATGGATTAATCGGATGAATTTGCACGAATATCAGGCAAAGCAACTCTTTGCCGAGTATGGGTTGCCTGTTTCCAAGGGCTATGCGGTGGATACCGCAGAAGAAGCCGTGTCGGCGGCGGAGAAGATTGGTGGCGATCGCTGGGTTGTCAA
>SKXG01000248.1 GCA_007128525.1 Pseudomonadales bacterium
CAGTACCGAGCTGGCGCAGGTCGAAGCGCTGGCCCGGGAACTGAAGCGACAGGGCGGGCAGCGTCTGTTCGCCATGCTGGCCTCTTCCATGGCCGTCAACAGCGTCTTGATCAAAGGTAACCCGTCAACTTTCGAAAACCCCGTCGTGCGCATCCACTCCAGCTGCCAGACCGGCGATGTGTTTGGCTCACAGCGCTGCGAGTGCGGACCCCAGTTTCTGGCCGCGATGCGACGCATTGACAGCGAGCCCGGTGGCGGCATGCTGATCTACATGGCTGGCCACGAGGGTCGCGGCATCGGCCTCTGGGCCAAAGCGGCCACGTATTTGCTGCAGGACGGAGGCGAAGACACCTATCAGGCGAATCGCTCGCTGGGTTTGCCGGAAGACTCACGTGACTTTACCGATGCCGGCGCGCTGATCCGGTATTTCCTGCAGGAACGACCGTTCCGGCTGCTGACCAACAACCCCAAGAAAATCGCGGATCTGGCCAGGCTGGGGCTCAACAACATCACGGCGGAGAAGCACGTGGTGGGTGTCAGTGACTGGAACCGCCGCTACCTGGCCGCAAAACGGAACTGGGGACATGTGATGACGGATGACGACATACTGCCCGACAATGACCATCAGGCCGACAACTGAGGCTATGGGTGTCGGGCGAGCGCCACCAGCCACATCAGCAAATGAGGGGATGCCATGAGTCTGCGAGTCACCGTACTGGGTGCAGGATCCTGGGGCACCACAGTGGCCTCACTGCTGTCGCGCAATACGCCGACGCTGCTGTGGGCGCGCGACCCGCAGGTTGTCACCGAGATTAACGACAACCGCAGCAATGAGCGTTATCTGCCGGACGCGCGGTTGTCGCAGAAGCTGAACGCCACAGCCGACCTTGAGTATGCGATACGCGAAGCCGATGTCATCTTTGTCGCCACGCCGGCCCAGACTTTCCGCGCCGTACTGACTGAAGTGGCGCGCCAGATCCGGCCCTGGGTTCCGATAATCAGCCTGGCCAAAGGCCTCGAGCTCGGCACCATGATGCGCATGACCCAGATCGTCGACGAACTGCTGCCAGGTCACCCACCCGGGGTGCTGACCGGCCCCAACCTCGCCAGCGAGATCATCAGTGGCCACGCCGCAGCCAGCGTCATCGCCATGGAGGACGACACCATCTGCCGAACGCTGCGCCGGCTGTTCGGCTCCACTGTGTTCCGCGTGTACACGAACAATGACCTGGTCGGCTGCGAACTGGGCGGTGCGCTGAAGAACGTCATCGCCATCGCCGCCGGCATGAGCGACGGCTTCAATGCCGGCGACAACACACGCGCGGCCATCATCACCCGCGGCCTGGCTGAGCTGACGCGGCTTGGCATCACCATGGGTGGCCGTGCCGAGACCTTTGCCGGTCTGGCCGGCATGGGCGACCTGGTCGCCACCTGTACCAGCAAGTACAGCCGCAACCGCTACGTTGGCGAGCAGCTCGGTCGAGGCCGGGCGCTGGATGAAGTGATTCGGGAGATGCACCACGTCGCCGAAGGCGTCAAGAGCGTGTCATCCGTGGTTGCCTTGGCCGAACAGCATGGCGTCGAAGTGCCCATCATGCTTGAAGTGAACAACGTGGTGCAGGAACTGGCGTCACCGAAGCAGGCGCTCCGTGCCGTGTTACGGATCGAATCCGGTGCCGAGTGGGAACCCGGCTGACGGTGGCCCCAGTCTGGCGACAGGTCACAAGACCTGCCGCCAGCCGGAATCCGCTTACTTCTGCCGCGGCGTGCGACCGAAGATCGATTTGACCTCCAGGAAGTCCTCGAAACCGTACTTGCCCCACTCGCGACCGTTGCCCGACTCTTTGTAGCCGCCGAAAGGCGCTTTGTTGTCGGCCGGCGCACCGTTGACATGTACCATCCCAGTGCGCATCTGCCGCGCCACGTTCACGGCCCGCTCGTGATCCGCCGAAGACACGTAACCGGACAGACCATAACGGGTGTCGTTGGCAATGCGGACGGCGTCTGCTTCATCCTTGTAGCCCAGGATCGACAGCACCGGCCCGAAGATCTCTTCGCGGGCGATGGTCATGTCATTGTTGACATGGGTAAACACGGTTGGCCGCACAAAGTACCCGCGATTCAGGCCATCCGGACGTCCCTGGCCGCCAGCCGCCAGCTTGGCACCCTCTTCCAGGCCCTTGCCGATCAGCTCCTGGATCTTGTTCCACTGCACTTCCGATACCACAGGGCCGATGGTCGTATCTTCCGCCTTCGGATCACCCGCTTTGACGCGCTCGGCAGCAGCCTTGGCAATTGCGGCCACTTCATCCATGCGATCCTGCGGCACCAGCATGCGGGTCGGCGCATTGCAGGACTGCCCGGAGTTGCCCATGCAGCCCATTACGCCACCGGCCACCGCCTTCTCGAAGTCGACATCATCGAGCAGGATATTGGCGGACTTGCCGCCCAGCTCCAGCGCGACCCGCTTGATGGTATCGGCCGCATTCTTGGTGATGGCCTTGCCGGCACGGGTTGAGCCGGTAAAGGACACCATGTCGACATCCGGGTGCACACTCAGCGCGGTGCCGACACCAGGGCCATCACCATTGACCAGGTTGAACACCCCTTTGGGCACACCGGCTTCTTCCAGCACCTCGGCAAAGATCAGCGCGGACAACGGCGCCACTTCAGAGGGCTTGAGCACCATGGTGCAACCTGTAGCCAGGGCCGGGGCCACCTTGCAAGTCACCTGGTTCATGGGCCAGTTCCACGGCGTGATCAGGGCGCAGACGCCGATGGGCTCACGCACCACCAGGGTCGAACCGATCGATTCTTCGAATTCGAAGTCCTTGAGCACGTTCAGCGCGGTCATCAGGTGCCCAAGACCAGCCGGGGCCTGCGCCATGTTGGCCAGCTTGGTTGGCGCACCCATTTCATCGGAAATGGCTGCGGCGATTTCCGGCATGCGCTTCTGGTAGACCGCCACAACACGCTCGAGCAGATCAATCCGCTCCTGACGGCTGGTCTGTGAGAAGCTTGGGAAAGCCGCCCTGGCGGCAGCAACGGCAGCATCAACATCAGCCTGGTTGCCGAGGCTGATACGGGCAATGGGCTCTTCCGTGGCCGGGTTCATGACATCCAGCGTCTGATCGCCCTGGGACGCCACCCAGGCGCCATCAATGTAAAACTGCTTGTGTTCCTGCATAACGGCTAAGCTCCTGTCAGAGTAACTGCCAGGCTTGGCGACCATCGGTGTGCTGCGACAAACGCCCGGCAACACCGCAGATTGCCGTATAAGCCCGGATCTGATGTGATTCGAAGCCGCAAGATACCTTAGCCGTCGTACGATAAACAGGTCTGACCGCAGGAAGCCTTCTACATGAGCTATCCGATCACCGACAAGTTCGTCATTGGCGTGGCCTCAAGCGCGCTGTTCGATTTGAGCGAGTCCCACCAGGTCTTTGTCGAACAAGGTCCAGAGAAATACAAGCAGTTCCAGGAAGCAAACATCAACCGCACTCTGGATCGCGGTGTGGCCTTCCCGTTTATCCGCCGCTTTCTCAGCATCAACGAGCGCTTCCCCGAACAGTGCCCGGTCGAGGTGGTGCTGCTGTCGCGCAACTCGCCGGAGACCGGCCTGCGGGTGTTCCGCTCGATTCAGGAATACGGTCTGGAGATCAGCCGTGCCGCGTTCATGACCGGCAAGTCGCCGTATGAATACATCCCGGCATTCAACTGCTCCCTGTTTCTGACCTCGAACAAGGAAGATGTGGGACAGGCCATGGCCGCCGGATTCCCGGCCGGCCTGGTGATGCCGTCAGACGTCAGAGACGATGAACAGGACGTTGAACTGCGCGTGGCCTTCGACTTCGACGGCGTGATCGCCGATGACGAGGCAGAGTCGGTGTTCAAGCAGGGTGACCTCGATGCCTTTCACGCCTATGAGCGTGATCGTGTCGATGTGCCGCACAACCAGGGGCCACTGGCCAACCTGTTTCGCAAGCTGGCCCTGATGCGCAGCCTGGAAGACGAACAGATTGCGGACAATCCGGGCTATGAACGAATCGTCCGTATCGCCATAGTCACCGCGCGCAGCGCGCCGGCTCACGAGCGGGTGGTCACGACCCTGAAAAGCTGGGGCGTCAATGTGGACGAAACCTTCTTTCTGGGCGGCATGACCAAGGACCGGGTGCTGTCCGTATTGCAGCCGCACATCTTCTTCGATGACCAGCTGACCCATCTGGAATCCGTTGGCGGCAACATTCCGATGGTCCATGTCCCGTTCGGGGTCGCCAACAGCGACAGCAGCCTGGTTCGACACCTGGGACATCTGTCTCGCAATCGCCGCTCGGCCTGACCGCCGGGCAGCGAACAGCCGCCCTGTACGTCAGTCGGCTGCTTCACTTCGACGCGCTGACCAGGCCGTCACGCGCTGCCTGTCACCATCGTCGATCTGCAGAAATCCGGCCATGTCAGCACCGTCCACCTGCCCGCTCAGCGCATAGCGATGATTGCCCTGCCGCGCCACCAGACTGATCCGGTCACCGTCCAGGCGTGCCTCATCAACATGGATGCGTCGACCGCCATCGCGCAGCTCGGCATTGATCATCTGATAGGACTGATCAATATCGAGTCGCCAGTCACCGTCCGGCCCAGTTACCGACCAGCGCCCCGCCACCTGCGCCGGAATTACCCAATACAGCAAACCGCCACTGCTGCGCCCGCTGACCCTGTCATCGGGCGTCCAGTCCCCCATATGAAAACTGTTGGAGACGACGCGGGTGCCTGGCTGCAGCTCGGCCAGCAGCCGGGGTCGCAGTTGAATGTTCACCTCGGGCATCAGGTACAGAGTCACCACAGTGGCCGCCGAGATCGGCGCGTCGAATATGTCGCCCTGGACGAAGCTGACCCGGTCTTCCAGCCCCTGCCGTCGTGCCCGGCGCCGTGCTTCCGCAACCAGATCCTCACGCAGCTCCACACCATGCGCCATGGCGCCACGCCGGGCCGCCGCCAGCACGATCCGGCCATCACCGCTGCCCAGGTCGATCAGGTAATCTCCAGGGCCAACGCCGGCCAGATCCAGCATCGCCTCTACGTCCTGGGTCACCGTGGACACGTAGGGTGCCACCAGGCCAGATTCACCCTGTCCCAGTACCTCAGCCGGCCATAACTGCAACACCAGGATCAGGCCCAATGCACGGCTTGCAACACCAGAGCCCGACAAGGGTCGACCAGCCATGTTAAGTTTCCTCTTATCCACATTCGTTGCTGTCCGCGCCTGCGGAGACGCCGAGCGGCCAAGGGAGTGACCCTACCATGACACACAAAGCAGTCCAGTCTGTTCCCGGTATTGCCATCGCCGCCATCAGTCTGATTGTTGGCCTGGCATTGGCAAGCACCACTCAATCGCGGGAGCTGGCTGTAGACCCGGAGGACATGATCGAGGTGGAGCTGGCCAGTGTCGGCATGGACCCACTGACACGCACACCACTGGTGCTGCTGCGGGCCCTGGAGAGCAGCGAAATTCTGCCCATCGTCATCGGCGTCAACGAGGCTCAGGCCATCCTGTTTGCCCTGCACGATCAGGAACTGCCCCGCCCCATGACACATGACCTGATGACCAACCTGATTGAGAAGAGCGGCCTGACACTGGAGCGCGTGCTGATCGACCAGCTTACCGACAATACCTTCTACGGCATGCTGGAACTGAGCCGTGACGGCGACGATGAGGTGCTGCTGGTCGATACCCGGCCCAGTGACGGCATGGCGCTGGCCGTGCGGACCGGCGCACGCATTCTGGTCGCGCCCGACGTGCTCGAAGCCGGCCGCGATCAGGACTACCAGCCGCTGGACCAGGATCAGGTGGCCGCGGCACTCGGACTGCGGGTGGTCGAAATCAGTGCCGACATCCGCGAGAGCCTGGATCTGCCGGATGAACCCGGCGTCATAGTCACCCAGGCCACCGGACAGGCCGCCGAGGCCGGCATCACGGCGGGCGCCATGTTACTCCGCCTCAATGACCAGCCGGTCGATTCGCCAATGCAGTTCCTTGAACTGCTGCAGGAACTCGGCGCCGGCGATGAAGTGCGAATCCACTACTGGTATGAGGGTGCGGAACACGATGCCAAGCTGGACATGCGTCCACCCGAGCGCCCCCGGCCGGACGATGATGACGACGACATGATTCGCGCCTGACATGGCCGTGTACGGTCGCTGGCTGGGCCCGACGCTGGCCTTGCTGCTGTTGCTTCTGGATCCGCCAGAAGCCTTCACGCCGGCGAGCTGGACGGTCGCTGCGCTGACCGTCTGGATGGCCGTGTGGTGGGTCAGCGAAGCCGTACCTATGCCGGTCACGGCATTGTTGCCACTGGTTTTCCTGCCGGTGCTGGGTGTTCGTGACCTGGCAGACGTCGCCGCCCCTTATGCGCATCCGCTGATCTTTCTGTTTCTGGGCGGGTTTCTACTGGCGCTGGCCGTGCAGCGCTGGAATCTGCATCTGCGCATTGCGCTGTTGGTGCTGGGCATCGCCGGACAGCGGCCAAAACGGATTGTTGCCGGCTTCATGCTGGCCACGGCCGGACTCAGCATGTGGGTCAGCAATACCGCCACGGCGGCCATGATGCTGCCAATCGGGATCTCGGTGCTGTTGTTGATGGCTGGCCAGAGCCCCGACCAGCCGCCCGAAGACGAGCACAGGTTCAGTGCCGCGCTGCTGCTGGGCATAGCTTTCGCGGCCAACATCGGCGGCATGGGGACGCTGATCGGCACGCCGCCGAATGCGTTGCTGGCGGCCTTCCTGGCCGACAACTACGACATTTTCATCGGCTTCGGCCAGTGGATGGTGATCGGCGTACCGGTGGCGCTGATTCTGCTCGGCGGCTGCTGGTGGATACTGACCTGCTGGGCCTTTCCGCTGCCTGACCTGCCGGTAACCGGCGTCGAGGCACTGCTGGCCCAGAAAAAAGAAGAACTCGGGCCACTGACCAGCGCCGAAAAACGCGTGCTGGCCGTATTCACCTTGACCGCACTGGCCTGGCTGCTGCGTCCCTGGATTGAGCCCCTTGTTCCGGGCAGTCGACTGTCCGATCCCGGCATCGCCATCACAGCGGCGGTCGCGCTGTTTCTGATTCCGGCCGGACGCGGTGCTGTCCATCCGGGCGCGCTGCTCGACTGGGATGCCACGCGCAACCTGCCCTGGGGCGTACTGCTACTGGTCGGGGGCGGGCTCAGCCTGGGTACAGCACTGGAACAAAGCGGGCTCGCCGGCATCGTTGCGGCCTGGCTGGCGCAGCTGGCCGGCCTGCCGATACTGGCGGTGATCACGACTGTGGCGCTGCTAACGATGTTCTTGAGTCATGTCACCAGCAACACCGCAGCCGCGGCCACCCTGCTGCCCGTGGCCAGCAGCCTTGCTCTGGCACTGGGCGTGCCGGTCGTCATGCTCGCCGTTCCGGTGGCACTGGCCGCGTCGTGCGCCTTTATGCTGCCGGTGGCGACGCCGCCCAACGCCATCATCTTCTCGAGTGAACGACTACGGGTTGTCGACATGGTGCAGGCCGGCGCACGTGTCTCCGTGCTTGCCATGGCCATCATCATCATCGCCGTGCTGGTGATCGCCCAACCACTGCTCGGTTAATAACCTGGCAGCCGTGATCAGGGTTGCCGGATGCGATAACCGAAACCGCGTACCGTCTCGATGGGTGAATCCTGACCCTGACTGAGCTTGCGTCGCAACTGGTGCAATGCCACCTGCACCACGTTGGTATCCGGTTTGCGGCCGCCCCACACCCGCTCATAGAGCTGATCGGAACTGA
>SKXG01000005.1 GCA_007128525.1 Pseudomonadales bacterium
ACCACCACCGAAATCGCCCACCAGATTGAGCGGCACCACTGGCTTTTCACCCGTTCGGCCGATTCCATGCAAGGCGCCCGACAGAGCAATGTAATTGATGTCGTGGCCGGCAGCCTGTGCCAGCGGCCCATC
Source organism: Pseudomonadales bacterium (assembly GCA_007128525.1). Lineage (GTDB taxonomy): Bacteria > Pseudomonadota > Gammaproteobacteria > Pseudomonadales > Azotimanducaceae > SKXG01. The sequence continues at coordinate 133 of SKXG01000005.1, forward strand.
CTGCCCCCAGCCGGTCATTCGGCCGTATACCAGCCTGGGATTGCGCGCCATGCACGCCTCCGGGCCCAGACCCATGCGCTCGGCCACGCCGGGACGAAACCCCTCGAAGACTGCGTCAGCCTGCTCACACAAACGCAGCACCAGCTCAACACCTTCAGCTTGCTTTAAATCAACTGCCAGAGATTTGCGGCCGCGGGCCAGGACATCGATGTTGCGACGGCCGGTACGGCCAGTTTGGGGACGATCAATGCGGATAACCTCAGCACCCATGTCAGCGAGCATCATGCCGCAGAAAGGTCCGGGGCCAATTCCGGCCAGTTCGATGATTCGCAGCCCCTGTAGAGGTCCCATGCTGCAACCCTCCGCCTCTTGGGTGCCTGGGTCGTAAGTAAACCAGCCTTATCGTGGGCCGTAGTGTACATTTTTTGCGGCTTAGGGGAACTGTCTGCCTTAACTTACCGACATGCCATTGAACTGGATGTCTGCAAATTCCCGGTACAGCGGCGAACGCTCCATCAGCTCACCGTGCGGTCCGTCTGCCACCAACCTGCCGCTTTCCAATACCAGAATGCGATCGGCGGCAACCACAGTGGACAGCCGGTGCGCAATTACCAGCATGGTGCACCGGCCGCGCAGAGACTGCAGTGTCTGCCGGATCATCTCTTCGCTGGCGGCATCCAGCGCACTGGTGGCCTCGTCGAGCAACAGCAGCCGAGGCTGCGTGACCAGCGCCCGAGCGATGGCCAGGCGCTGTTTCTGGCCACCTGACAGGCCGCCGCCATCCTCACCGAGACGCGTTTGCAGGCCGTCAGGGAGCTGCCGCACAAACTCCGCTGCATGAGCTGCCTCCAATGCTGTCCAGAGGCGTTCATCCGACGCATGCGGTTCGCCATAACGCAGATTCTCAGCCAGCGTACCGGCAAACAGTACCGCCTCCTGAGGCACCAGCGCGATCTGCGCGCGCAGTTCTCGCAACGACAACTCTGGCAACGCCAAGCCATCAAGGCGGATGGTGCCGCGCTCTGGATCATAGAAACGCAGAATCAGCTCGAACAGCGTTGACTTGCCGGCTCCCGAAGGGCCGACCAGTGCCACCATCTCGCCAGCACCAACATGGCAACTCAGGCCATGCAGTACCGGCGTGTCCGGCCGCGTTGGATAGCGAAACCACAGGTCCTCGACATCAAGTCGCAGCAACCCGTCTGCCGGCAGATGTGACGGCATCTCAGGTTCCAGCAGCGGGCTCTTGGCATCGAGCAGCTCCACCAATCGCTCGGTGGCACCAGCAGCCCGCTGCAGATCACCATAGACCTCACTCATGGCACCCACCGAGCCGGCGACGATAAAGGCATAGAAAATGAAGGCTGCGAGCTCGCCCGGCGAGGTTCGTCCGGCCAACACATCCTGCCCGCCGACCCAAAGCATGGTGGCAATGGCCGACAGCACCAACAGCATGACAATGGCGACCAGAAAGGCCCGATGCCGGATGCGGCGCACAGCGACGGCAAAGGCACTCTCCACGCGACCTGCGAACAGGCGCTGATCATGGTCTTGATGATTGAAAGCCTGGACGATCCGGATGTGACGAAAGGCTTCACCAACATAGCTGCCGACGTCGGCCACGGTGTCCTGACTTTGGCGTGACAGCTCGCGTACTCGCCGGCCAAACCAGACCACACACAGCACCACCACGGGCGCGCCAGCGACCACAACCAGGGTCAGCTTCGGATTGCTGATGACCAGCAGGATCAGCCCACCAATGAACATCAGTAAATTTCGCAGCGCCACCGACACCGACGAGCCCACGACAGTTTGCAGCAACGTGGTATCCGTCGTCAGGCGGGACTGAATCTCGGTGGGCAGGTTGGCCTCGAAAAAACCGGGGTGCAGGGTGATCAGCCGATCAAAGACAGCTCTGCGGATGTCCGCAGCGACACGCTCGCCAACCCAGGAAACCAGGTAAAAGCGCACATAGGTGCCTGCCGTCAGAACCAGCACCAGGCCGGCGAACACCGCCAGCGAACGCACCAGCAGGTCGGTGTCAGGAACGGCCTGACCTTCAGTGACATGCAGACCGGCACCAAAGCCTTCGTCGATCACCAGCCGCAACCCCTGACCGATCGACAGCGTGACCGACGCCGTGATGACCAGCGCGATGGCGGCACCCAGGATCTGCCACCCATAGGGCCGCAAAAACCCCAGTGCCGGTTTCAGGCTGCCCAGGCTACGCCGAAACTCACGTTCAGGTTCCGCAGACAAACACACCTCCACATTGTCGCCGGATTAGTCGCCGGGATAGGCGCCAAATCGCAGCTCACACTGCGCGCCGGGTCCAGGTCAACGCCGGCGCATTATATAGAGGCACGACCGGAATCGCCTTCAGGGGTATCCGGCCCTCGACCAGAGCCACCTTGAGCGCTGCCACAGACCACAGCAGCGCTGACGACGCCCTGGTAGGATGAGCAGCCATAAAATGTCATTGAACTGAACAAGGAACGCCTATGGCTCTGGAAACCATTGAGCTGGACACCGGGCCTGATCCGCAGGGCTGCGTGATCTGGCTGCACGGACTTGGCGCAGACGGGCATGACTTTGAACCCATAGTCCCGCTGCTGGACCTGCCCGAGGATCTTGCCGTGCGCTTTATTTTCCCGCATGCACCGGAACGGCCGGTGACCATCAATGGTGGCATGCACATGCGGGCCTGGTACGACATCAATCCGGGTGCACCCGCCTCAGCCACCTCGGATATAGAGGCCTCGGCTGCCGCCGTACTGGAACTGATCAAGACACAGCAGGCTGCGGGCATTGCCAGCAACCGGATCGTGCTGGCGGGCTTTTCCCAGGGTGGCGTCATCGCCCTGCACCTGGGATTGCGCCTGGATCAGCGTCTGGCCGGCATTATGGCGCTGTCGACCTATGTCCATGACCACGAATCACTGCCCGGCGAGGCCAGCCTGGCCAACGCGGATGTGCCCATCTTCATGGCACATGGCCTGAGTGATCCGATGATCCCAATTACCCGAGCCATTACAGGGCGTGAGGCCCTGCACAATCTCGGCTACCAGATCGAATGGCATGAGTACGCCATGGATCATGCCGTTTGTCCGGAAGAAATCATTCACATCAGCCAGTGGCTGCAGCAGGTGCTGCGCTGAGTATCGGTACGAACGGACCTCTCGAGCTCGGCCAGTGTCTGATTGGGGCTACAGCCCCTGTCGGGTTATGATGGGCGGCTTTTCAAACCGGACCACCATCTGGATCGCAATGGGCCAAGCGAGCTGACATGCACAGAGTCTTCATCGACGGACAAGCCGGCACCACCGGCCTTGAGATTGCCGAGCAACTGCGACAGCGCAGCGATATCGAGCTGCTTGAGATCGCTGCGGATGCGCGCAAGGACACCCCCGCTCGTCGGGAGCTGATCAATGCTGCTGACGTTGTCATTCTGTGCCTGCCCGACCCTGCTGCCATCGAGGCCGTAGAACTGCTCGACAATCCGAGAACCAAAGTCCTGGATGCGAGCTCGGCCCATCGCGTTGCCGACGACTGGACCTATGGCCTGCCGGAACTGACACCGGACCAGCGCTCGCAGATTCGCAATGCACAACTGGTATCCAATCCAGGCTGTTACCCGACCGGCTTCATTCTCAGCACACGTCCATTGATCGAAGCGGGCATTTTGTCACCAGACCTGCCGCTCAGGCTGCATGCCGTATCCGGCTATTCCGGCGGCGGGCGCCAGTTGATTGAGAACTACCAGGCGCTGGACGCCGCCCGGCCTGCCGAGGTGCTGGCGCCACAAGCCTATGGCCTGGACCTCAGCCACAAGCACGTGCCCGAAATGCAGCGCTACTCGGGCAGCGCCCACAAACCCCTGTTTGCGCCCACCGTCGGCCACTATTACAAGGGCATGCTGGTCCATGTGCCGCTGTTTTTTTCCGAACTGAACGGCGTGCAGTCGGTAACCGATCTGCACGCGCTGCTGTCCGAGCGCTATGCCGACGAACCCTGCATCCGGGTGCTGCCGCCCAACCCGGCCGAAGCGCTCAGGGACGGCCGCTTTCTGGACCCGACAGCCGCCAACGACACCAACCGCGTCGACATGATGCTCTTTGGCAGCGACGATCATGTGCTGCTGACCACACGCTACGACAACCTGGGCAAGGGCGCATCCGGCGCCGCCGTCCAGAACCTGAATCTGATGCTTGGCATCGACGAACTCGAAGGACTCCGTCTGTAATCATGACTACCGGCCAAACCCGCAAGCCACTCACGGAACTCGACCCGGCCGCGCTCGATGCGCGGATCCAGCAGCTCGAGGCGCGACACCAGCAGTTGCAGGCGCGCAAGCTGAAACTCGACCTGACTCGTGGCAAGCCCGCCACCGAGCAACTGGATCTGTCCAATGACCTCGACGGCATCCTCAAAGGCGACTACCGGCTCGCTGACGGTTCAGATGCACGCAACTACGGCGGGCTGCGCGGCATCCCGGAAGCGCGACAACTCGGTGCAGAACTACTCGGCACTCGCGCCGAAGTCGTCATGGCCGGCGGCAACAGCAGCCTGACGCTGATGTATCAGATCGTCACCACAGCGCTCAATAACGGCCTCTGGGGACCGGGCAGCAGCTGGCGTGCCAGCACCGGCGGCAAACCGGTTCGGTTTCTGTGCCCGGCACCCGGCTATGACCGCCACTTTGCCATCTGCGAAGCGCTTGGCATTGAGATGATTCCTGTTGACATTGGTCCTGACGGCCCTGATGTGGCGCAGCTGACCGAGCTGGTCAGCGCCGACCCAACCATCAAAGGCATCTGGTGTGTCCCCAAGTACGCCAACCCCACCGGCTGCACCTACAGCGATGAAGTGGTGCGTGGACTGGCGGCCCTGCCCAAGTCAGCCGGGGAGCACTTCCTGGTGCTTTGGGACAATGCCTACGCCGTACATCATCTGCAGTCTCCGGGCGATGAACTGAGCGACCTGATGGCAGCCGCCGAAGCTGCCGGTACAGCCGATCAGGTCGTCATGTTCAGCTCGACCTCCAAGATCACGTTCGCCGGCGCCGGTGTGGCCTTTCTTGCCAGTTCCGAGAATGTGCTGAAGCAGTTCGAGCGGCAGCTTGGCTTTGCCACCATCGGCCCGGACAAGGTCAATCAGTTGCGCCATGTGCGTTTCCTGTCCGGACGAATTGACGAGCACATGCGCCAGCATGCTGAACTGGTCAAACCGAAGTTCGACGCTGTCCTGGCGCAGCTGCAGTCCGACCTGGCCGGACTCGACATCGCAAGCTGGACCGAACCCCGCGGTGGGTACTTTATTTCGTTTGACTGCCGGCCCGGGCTGGCCCGGGAAATCGTGCGGCTGGCGGGAGAGGCCGGGGTCACTTTGACGCCTGCCGGCGCCACATGGCCGTATGGCAAAGACCCACAAGACAGCAATATCCGGCTGGCGCCCACCTTTCCGTCGCTCAGCGACGTGGAAGCGGCAACAGAAGTGTTCACACTCTGTGTGGAGCTGGCCAGCGCCAGACAACTGCGCGCGGGCTGACGCCTGAACGTGCATTCAACCTTTCAGGAGTCATGAGTGACCGATTCAAGAGACCAGAAACAGGCCAACGAGCAGACGCCGGACACCGAGTCGCAGACCGACGCCAAGCGGCCCGAGCAGGCACCGGAGCAGGAGCCCTTGCAGGCGGAACCCGCACAAGCGCCGGCACAGGATTCAGCTCAGGACCCGGCAACGCAAGAACCGGCGCCGCAAGACCCAGTGCCTGCACCAGAGGCAGCGGAGGCGGCATCGGTGGTATCCACTGTCGCCGACAACATCGACGCACCCGACCCTGAAGCCGCTCCAGCCTCTGAAGCTGCAGAAACTACCGAAGCTGCCGAAACCACTGATGCGCTCGTCACAGATGAGCCGGACGACGAAGCCGATGAGCGCGATCGCTTTGCCGAGTACATGCTTCCCGATGATCTGCTGCGCGCGATCGAAGATCTCGGATTCACCCACTGCACGCCAATTCAGAGCGCCACGCTGCCGTACAGCCTGTCCGATTACGACGTAACCGGCCAGGCACAGACGGGCACGGGCAAAACCGCCGCTTTTCTGGTCACCATCCTGACTCAGCAATATGAGTTTCCAAAGCGCCCCAATCCACCGGGCACACCGCGCGCACTGGTGCTGGCACCAACTCGCGAACTGGCCATCCAGATCGAACAGGACGGCCAGTTGCTTGGCAAATATCTGGGTACGCACATCGTCAACGTGGTTGGCGGCATGGACATCAATCACCAGCGGGGGCAACTCTCCGACAGGCCAGTCGACATTCTGGTTGCCACACCGGGACGTCTGCTCGACCTGATTCAGCGGCGGGTCGTCGATCTCGGGCAGGTTGAGATTCTGGTTATTGACGAAGCCGACCGGATGCTCGACATGGGGTTCATCCCTGATGTGCGCCGCATCGTCTACAAGACGCCACACAAACGGCGCCGGCAAACGCTGTTCTTCAGCGCCACATTCAATGACGATGTGATGCGGCTGGCACAACAGTGGACCCTGGAACCGGTGCACGTTGCCATCACACCGGAAAACCGCGCGACAGACACCGTTGATCAGAAGTTCTGGCTGGTAACGGCAGGGGAAAAGAGCAGCACCCTGATCAAACTGATTCAGAGTGAACCCGACTGCAAGCTGATGGTGTTTGCCAATCGCAGGGATCAGACCCGCAGTCTCCATGATCACCTGAAGAAGCAGGGTATCTCAGTGGAAATGCTTTCCGGTGAGGTCCCGCAGCGTAAGCGCCTCAGCGTTCTGGACAACTTCAAGCGCGGCAAGATCCAGGTGTTGGTCGCCACTGATGTCGCCGGGCGAGGCATCCACGTTGATGATGTCACCCATGTCATCAACTATGACCTGCCGGAAGACCCGGAAGACTACGTGCACCGCATTGGTCGTACCGGTCGTGCAGGCGCCAGCGGCATCTCGATCAGCTTCATATCTGAAGATGATGCGTTCAACCTGCCAGCCATCGAGGACTACCTGGGCGAACGCGTTGAGTGCGTGCAGCCGGAGTTGTGATCAGCAGTATCGGCGAGCACTGAAGACCTGGACATCTGCAAAAGGGCAGCGCTGGCACGCCTTGAAATTCGTCAAGGTTAATGTTGCTGCCCTGACTCATCTTTACATTTGCTGCCGATGCGCTTGTAATGCCGCCCCAGTTTTGGGGAGAGCGTGACTTGAGCAGCACTTGGCTGATCAGCTCACAGCACATTGTGCGCGGGTGTCATTGCGGACAACCAAGAATCATCCGTAGTGCCAGTTCGCCGCCTGCCATAATGCTGCTGGTTCTGTTCCTGATCCCAATGTACGGGTCAGCAAGCACCCTTCATCTGGAGCGAATAAGCGCTATTTCCGCTGGCGACGATGCAAGCGTTGCACTCGCTATTACCGATACCCGCCATGCGTTGACACTCGCCACGCTGGAGTCCCTCGACACTTTGGGCGACTGGAAACCCACCCCTGCCCGTCGCAGCTATGGCTATAGCGCCGGCCCCACCTGGTTGCGAGCCGACCTGAACGACGCTGGAAATCTCGGCCTGCTCATCATCAGCAATCCCTGGCTTGAAGATCT
>SKXG01000028.1 GCA_007128525.1 Pseudomonadales bacterium
CCGGCCGTGAAATGCCGCTGGACGACGGCGCCATTGCCCGCTTTCGCCAGAACTGGCATCAGCGCTTCGATGTCGATGTGCGCCGTTGCCCGGTATATCAGGACGTCAGCCAGGGTCTGGCGCCAGCCGGCGTTGAATATTATCTGCCGCTGTTCTTCGAAGCCCTGGCAACCCTGTTCGACTACCTCCCGGGCAACGAACTGGTGGTCTGTGACGCCGGCCTGGAAGCGGCCATGGCCGAGTTCCGCGAACACGTCCAGCAGCGTTATGAGAACCTCCGCCACGATATCGAGCGGCCGATACTGGAGCCGGATGCGCTCTTTTTGCGTCCCGAGGACGTTTTCCAGGCCTTCGGCAGCAGGGCACGGATCATCATTGACGGCCGGCAACATGTCCAGACGCTGCGCAGTCACACCCTGCCGGATTTGAGCCTGCACCATCGCGCCCACAACCCAGTAGAGGCACTGGAGCGGTTTCTGCTCGAACAGGATCTGCCGGTGCTGTTCTGCGCCGAATCAGCCGGGCGCCGGGAAGTCCTGCTTGAGTGCCTGCACGGTGCCGGCATCGGCACCAGGGACTGCGCAGACTTTGCCACGTTCGTACAGGAACGCCCGGATGCCGGCGTCTGCATCGCCCCGATCGAAGACGGCCTGTGGCTGGATCAGCTTGCCATCATCACCGAGACCCAGCTGTTCGGCCACCGGCCGGAGATCAAGCGGGGCCGCCAGGCGCGTCAGGTCGATCCGGATCTGGTGTTCCGCAATCTCACGGAAATGCGCGAAGGTGCGCCCGTGGTGCACATCGACCATGGTGTCGGCCGCTATCTGGGGCTGCAGACGCTGGATATCGATGGTGTGCACTCAGAATTCCTGACCATCGAGTACGCCGATGGTGCGAAACTTTACGTGCCGGTTTCATCCCTGCATCTGATCTCCCGCTACAGCGGCAGTGATGAAGGTCATGCGCCGCTGCACCGCCTGGGCTCGGATCAATGGGAGAAGGCCAAGCGGCGAGCTGCAGAAAAAGTGCATGACGTGGCGGCCGAGCTGCTGAACATCTACGCGCGTCGGGAAGCGCAACCCGGCACCTGTTTTCAGCGTCCGGAACAGGACTACGCCCGCTTCGCCGCACAGTTCCCGTTCGAGGTCACCCAAGACCAGCACGACGCCATTGAAAGTGTGATTGCCGATTTGTGCAGCAACCGGGCTATGGACCGGCTGATCTGCGGCGATGTTGGTTTTGGCAAAACCGAAGTGGCCATGCGCGCTGCATTCATCACTGTGCAGAACAATCGCCAGGTTGCCCTGTTGGTGCCGACGACGCTGCTTGCCCAACAGCATTACGACAGTTTCCGCGACCGTTTTGCAGACTGGCCGGTGCAGATCGAGGTCGTCTCCCGTCTGCGTTCGGACGCTGAACTCAAGGCGGTAAGAGAGCGGCTGGCTGCCGGCAAGGTCGACATTCTGATCGGCACCCACAAGCTGCTGGCCAAAGACTTTCGGTTTGGCGACCTGGGCCTGGTCATCATTGACGAAGAACACCGCTTCGGGGTGCGCCAGAAAGAGCGCCTGCGCAGCCTGCGCGCTGAAGTAGCCGTGCTGACACTGACGGCCACTCCAATACCCCGGACGCTGAACATGGCCATGGGCGGTATTCGCGACTTTTCATTGATTGCCACACCACCGGCAAAACGGCTCTCGGTCAAGACCTTTGTCCGCGAACGGCGACGTGACTTGATTCGTGAAGCACTCTCTCGTGAGCTGTCACGCGGCGGTCAGGTATTTTACGTTCACAATGAGGTGCGCACGATTGAACAGTGCGCTGCGGAAGTGCAGGAACTGGTACCGGAAGCACGCATCGGCATTGGCCATGGGCAGATGCCTAAACGGCGCCTGGAACAGGTCATGAGTGACTTCTATCACCGCCGCCTGAACGTTCTGGTCTGCACCACCATCATCGAAACCGGTATCGACATCCCGAACGCCAACACCATCATCATGGACCGCGCGGACAAGTTTGGCCTGGCGCAACTGCATCAGCTGCGTGGCCGCGTCGGCCGTTCCAGTCGACAGGCATACGCCTATCTGCTGACACCGCATGCCAAGGCCATGACCACGGATGCCCGCAAGCGTCTCGAGGCCATTGAGGCTGCTGGAGAACTGGGCGTCGGGTTCTCGCTGGCCACGCACGACCTGGAGATACGCGGTGCCGGTGAACTGTTGGGCGATGACCAGTCCGGGCAGATCGAGTCGGTGGGTTTTTCGCTGTACATGGACATGCTCGAACGGGCCGTGAAAGCCATCCGTGAAGGCAAGGCGCCGGATTTGGATCAGCCGCTGGAGCTCAATCAGGAAGTGAACCTGCGGGTTCCGGCACTGATTCCGGACGACTATCTGCCCGATGTGCACACCCGGCTAATCATGTACAAGCGGATCGCCAGTGCGGCCGATGCCGACGAGCTTAGTGAGCTGCGCGTTGAAATGGTGGACAGATTTGGCAGCCTGCCACCACCGCTGCAGAACCTGTTCCAGGTTACCCGACTGAGATTGCGGGCCGGCGAGCTGGGCATCAGCCGCATTGACTTCGGAGCCAAAGGTGGCACGCTGGAATTTCGACAGGACACCCGTGTTGACCCTATTGCGCTGGTTCGCCTGGTTCAGGCCGAGCCCAACAGTTATCGTTTGGAGGGCGGCTCAAAGCTGCGCATGAGCCGCACGCTGGAAACACCTGAACAGCGCTTCGATGCGGTCAAGACCCTGCTTGCCCGCCTGCAGGGCGATGCCGAACAGGACACGGCTGGCAGTCGCCGCGGCAAAGGCGGCAACGCCAAAAGTATCGCGGCTTCCGGGTAACATTAGGAATACAGCAATGCTGACAACGCACCAAGAACCGGTCGGCCACCGCCGCCCAACACAAGCGCCAAGATTGCTGATGAGTCTTGGCCTGGCACTGCTGTTGCCGGTGACCGCCTGGACGCAGGCCATGGAGCTTGATGATGCCTGGTACCGCGTCGAGATTATTCTGTTCGAGCGCTCGCAAGCCACCGACAGCCGGGAAGAAACCCTGGCACTGGCACCCCGGTGGTTCCCAAACGCGCCACTGGCTTTGCGCAAGGACGGCGAAGCGCTGCGCGCCCACCTGCGGATTTCTGATGACGAATACAGCCGTATGCACGAACGGCTGCCTGCTACCGAGATCGTCGCCACCTGGCCGGAGGACCGCCGCCCGGAACACTGGCAGGCCTACCTGCCGCAGGAACAACGCCGACAGACCGACTTCGACCAATTCCAGTTCGACGACACCGCGGCTGACGACGAGACGAACGGCAACGAGGCAGATGACCTGGCCTTGGCTCAAGACGAGCCGCCAGCTGACGCGGACGATGCACCTGCGGTATCCGACGAACCGGCACCTCTGACCGAGCAAGAACGTCGGCAACGACAGCTCGCAGCCCTGGAGCGCGATCTGCAGCAACGGGCCCTGACACCCCTGCCCGCAGATCAACACGAACTCAATGGTGCCGCGTCACGCCTGCGTGGCAGCGGACAGACCCGGGTGATCGTCCACAGAGCCTGGATTCAGCGCGCCGAAGCGCGCGAAAACCCGCAGCCTGTCCTGCTGCAGGCCGGCAACTGGCACCGCGATCGCTACGCCTACGAAGGCACGCTGTCGCTGACGCGCGGCCGTTTCCTGCACTTTCATGCACAATTGTGGCGGGATCCGGATGGTCAGCCCGCGCGAGCAGAGCGTCCATTCGAGACGCTTGATGAGAGTCGGCGGATGCGCAGCGGCGAGCTGCACTACCTGGATCATCCGCACTTCGGTGTCCTGGTCCTGGTCAACCCGGTCCCGATACCCGAGCTGCCTGATTTGGACGAAGTCCCGATGCAGCCTTCCAATCAGCCCATCACCAGGCCCCATTAAGCCCTGTCACCGCCACCTAAAGGCGACGAACGGCCTCCTGCAGAACACTGCGGGCCTGCTGCATACCAGCTGCCATGACAGCACGCATGCTGCTCTCCGTGATCGGACCACTGCCGCGACCCGCGGCCGGGTTCACCACCAGACAGAGGCTGGCATAATCCAGGCCAAGCTCACGCGCCAAGGCCGCTTCCGGCATTGCTGTCATACCCACCAGGCTGCAGCCATCGCGTTCCAGCCGGTTGATCTCGGCCGCGGTCTCCAGCCTGGGTCCCTGAGTACACGCATAGGTGCCGCCATCGGTCAGCGCGATGCCGGCCTGCGCAGCCCCCGCAATCAACGCGTGCCGCAGCTCCGGCGTAAAGGGTTCTGTAAAGTCGACATGCAACAGTTGATCGGGACCGGAAAAGCTCGACGCCCGGCCCCAGGTGTAGTCAATCAGCTGGTCGGGCACCGCCAGCGCACCAGGCCCAAGGTCCGCTGCAATACCGCCGACGGCGTTTACGGCCAGAATCCGGCGTACGCCGAATTGCGCCAGCAACCAGAGATTGGCCCGGTAGTTGATGTCATGCGGCGCAATCTGGTGCGGTTGTCCATGCCGGGCCAGGAACAGCACGGCCTGGTCGCCAAACTGCAAACGCTGTGGCAATGCAGATGCCGGACCGTATGGCGTCTGCAGGTTGCCCAATGGTTCTGCAGCAGCACCGAGATCGTTCAATCCGGTACCGCCTATCACTGCAACTTTGGTCATTAGGTTCCTGTCAGATCCGAGCGGTCTGCCACCGCATAGATGGCGTCGAGATTGCGCCAATAGCCTTTGTAATCCATCCCCCTGCCAAACAGATAACGATCGGGGGCCTTAAGTGCAACATGGTCTGCCTGCAGCGGTTTTGCAGACTGGCGCTGCTTGTCGACAAGCACAACCGTATGAACAGCAGCTGCGCCCTGGCGCAACAACACGCTTCGGGCTGCGGCCAGGGTGTCTCCGTGGTCAAGCACATCATCGACCAGCAATACCAGACGTCCCGCCAGCGGCGTCACCGGCTGTGCCAGCCAGTGCACCTCCTCGCCTTCGGTCTCGCCACGATAGCGGGTGGCATGCAGATAATCGAGCGTGAGCGGGAACGCCAGTCGCTTGAGCAGATCACCCGTGAACATAATGCCCCCGGTCAATACGCACACCAGCACAGGACGGCTCTCGGCATAGGCCAGGGTCAGCCGCACTGCCAGACGGTCAATGGCTGCTTCCACCGCCTTGCGGTCGAACAGACGCTCGGCGTCTGCCAAAATCGCAGCCGGATCCGGCTGCACTGCGCCATGGTCAGCGTCCGGCGCTTCCTGTTTCATAATTCGTCCTTTCCTGACTCGACCTTTCCTGTATATACTTCCAGTACACTGTACATTTGCACAGGCTCCTCATGGACAATCTGACCCCACGCCAGGCCCAGGTGCTGAACCTGATCCGCGAACACCTCGATGAAACCGGCTATCCGCCAACCCGCGCCGATATTGCGCGGGCACTCGGGTTTCGCTCCGCTAACGCCGCCGAAGAGCACCTTAAGGCCCTGGCGCGCAAAGGGGCCATCGAGATGATACCAGGGACGTCCCGGGGTATCCGGCTGGCCGACGAGCACCCTGACGGCCTGCCCGTGGTCGGCCGCGTCGCGGCTGGCAGTCCGATACTCGCCGTCGAGCACATCGAGGATCACTGTGAAGTGCCGGCCAGCCTGTTTCGCCCACGGGCCGACTATCTGCTGCGTGTCCACGGCGATTCCATGATCAATGCCGGGATCTTTGACGGCGATCTGCTCGCCGTCCACCGCAGCTCTGAGGCCCGGAACGGGCAGATCGTGGTCGCCCGCATCGATGACGAAGTCACGGTTAAGCGGCTGCAGCGTCCGTCTCGAACGCGCGACAAGCTCCTGCTGATCGCCGAGAACGATGCCTATGAGCCCATTGAGGTGGACCTGAAGCATCAGCAGTTCGCGATCGAGGGGCTCAGCGTGGGGCTGATCCGGCGCGACTGAAGTCGCCGAGCCAGGCATAGATCGACGCAAACTTTATCTTCAGCGGGCTTTCCGTCAGGCTTGGCATAGTCCAAAGGATCTCTGATCACGAGTGACCCACAATGCCGGACAATGAGACCCGACAGCCGGAATCCGAAGCAGAAACACTGGTCCGTGGCAGCTGCCTGTGTGGTGCCGTCCGATATCAGATGCAGCCGCCTTATCGCTTCTTCCAGTACTGCCACTGCAGCCGCTGCCGGAAACGTTGCGGCAGCGCTTTCGCAGCCAACATCCTGATAGATGCGGACCGATTCTCCTATACGGAGGGCCAAAACCTGGTCAATCGATATGAAGTGCCCGGTGCCAGGCACTTCAGCACCTGTTTCTGTGGCCAGTGTGGCGCCTCGCTGCCCTGGCATACCAAGGACGGGCTTCGCGTGCTGGTACCTGCCGGGACGCTCGACAGCGACCCATTTGCCGGTCCGGAACGAAACATTTACTGGGGATCACGCGCCTCCTGGTACGAACATACCGATCAGCTCCCCTGCTTTGACACGCTACCGGGACGGAGCTGACCCATTGCGGATACTGCTGACTGGATTGCGCACCCTGATCGGAATCGTGCTAGCCGCCCTGGTGTGGATGATTCTGGTCTTCTCCATGCCCTGGATTGACGGACACGCCCAATTTCATCTGGCACAAGCGCTCGCGCCGGGAATTGCCGGCGGATTCATCTGCGCCCTGCTCGCTCCTGAAGAGAAGTACACTACGGCCCTGGCTGCCGGTGCCTTCCTGGCACTGGGACTGACCGGCGTCATGCTGCACTTTGAGCTGACCCCGGAGGGTGGACTCTCGTGGCTGACCTGGTACTGGCCAATCTGGCTGCTACCTGCCTTCGCCGTTGGCGCCTCGCTGGTCCGCCGCAACTGATCAGCAGACACCGCCCGCTGGCAACTGCGGGCCTCAGCTGCCGTGCGAGCCACCCGCAGATGAGTCAGCAGGCTGCTTCTTGCCACGCCCGGACGTTGTCCCTTCGCCACTCTTCGCTCTGGAGTTGGCTTTGGCTCCCGGGCCGGCTTTGGCTTTCGTCTTGGCTTTTGCCCTGGTCTTGCTTTTGGCTTTAGCTTTTGTCTTGGCTTTTGTCTTGGCTTTCGCCTTAGTCTTGGCCTTGGGTCGGGAACTACCTTTAGCGTCAATCACCCAGCGGCCATCTTTGTAGTAGGCCGCCCAGCCGGTGGGCTTGCCGTCAACTTCACTGACCACATACTGCTCTTTGCTCTTGCGGCTGAATCGCACCGACGTCGGATTGTCCTGATCATCGGTTTCAGGTGCTTCCAGCAGATACCGGAATTTCGGATCCAGCTCATTGGCATGCGGCTTCAATTCGCTGACCAGTGGTGCCCGCGTTTCCCGATGCTTGGGGAACTGGCTGGCCGCCAGGAAGATGCCGGCTGCACCGTCTCGCAACACATAGTGATCATCGACTTTGGCGCACTTCAGCTCTGGCATGGGAACGGGATCGGCTTTAGGCGGCGCTGGCTCACCATTACGTAGCAGCTTGCGGGTATTCTTGCACTCGTTGTTGGTGCAGCCGAAGTACTTGCCAAATCGGCCGGATTTGAGCTGCATGTCAGAGCCACACTTGTCGCATTCGATTACCGGCCCGTCGTAGCCCTTGATTCGGAACTCACCGGCCTCAACCTCAAAACCGTCGCAATCCGGATTGTTGCCACAGATGTGCAGCTTGCGCTTCTCGTCGACCA
>SKXG01000242.1 GCA_007128525.1 Pseudomonadales bacterium
AATGAGCATCAAGACAGCAGTCTTGGTGCCGTACAGCGACAGAAATACGGTGCTGCCCGGCGTCGCGCGTGGGTAGGCATCTGCCAGCCAGGCCGACAGTGGTGCGGCCGCAGCGTGAATCAGGATGCCGGCAAGCAGCAATGCGCTGTAAACATTGTCCAGCGGCAGCGCGGTAACACTGATGTCGCCGGTCTGAGTCTTCAGTCCCTCGATACCGATTTTCAGCGCCAGTCCAGCCATCAGGTGCATCAGCGCGTAGCGCAAGCCTGCTGCACGGGAGTTTTCGCAGTCCCCAGACCAGATCAACAGCGTCGAAAACACCAGCAGCAACTGCCAGAACACAAACAGGCTGACCAGGTCGCCGGCAAAACAGGCGTTGATGGCAGCCGCGGCGCAGCCAAAAGCGCCGAGCAATTCGGCGCGGGTCGCCTGGTTCAATACGAACAGCGCCGAGAACAGCGTCATCAATGCCAGGCTGGCGCCAAACAGTCGCCTTAAGGGGCTGCCATCGACAGGGCTGAGTTCGTAAGCCAGAAAGTTAACGCCGGCGTTGGCGCCGTCCGGGATCTGCCAGATCCACCACAGTGTGACCAACGGTGCGAGCAGCATCAGCGCCTGGCGCAAGCGGCCGTTGATCAGCGTCAGGGCAAAGCCGGTCAGCAGCAGGAAGAGTCCGGGCGGCCAATAGAAGCTGGTGATCTCAATCATGCGTCGTCCTCAGCTCCCGAACAGCTGCACTTCGAGGCCATGCGCGGGCCTGTTGTACACGAAAAAGGCCAGGGTCATCAGTGCTGTGGCGGTTATGGCAATCAGGATTGGCCAGGGTGCCTCGCCATGCTGATCCTGCTCATCGGGCCGTCGAATCCAGGCGCTGTACAGGATGGGCAGGAAATAGGCGGCATTGAGCAGCCCGCTCGCCATGATGGTAACGGGTACAACAAGATTGTCCGCCTGCAGAGCGCCTGACAGCACGTACCACTTGGAGATAAAGCCGGCGGTAGGTGGCATGCCGATCATGGACAGCGCGCCGATGCTGAACGCAGCCATGGTCAAAGGCATTCTATAGCCGATGCCGGCGAGCTGACTCAGTTCGGTTTTCTTGCTCGCCGTATAGATGGCGCCGGCAGCAAAGAACAGCGTGATCTTGCCGAAGGCGTGCGACACCAGGTGCAGTGCCGCACCCGGTGCCGCCAGTGGTGCCAGTGCACAGACAGCGAGGACAATGAAGGCGAGCTGACCTACGGTGGAATAGGCGAGCAGGCGCTTTAAGTTGGTCTGCTGCAAGGCCACGATACTGGCGGCAATGGTTGTGAAGGCCGCGACATAAATCACCAGCTCGGTGCCGATGGCTGGCAGGTTGTCGGCGCCGAATACGTACACGACGAGCTTGATGATCACGAAAACGCCCGATTTCACAACCGCAACGGCATGCAGCAGTGCACTGACCGGCGTGGGCGCCACCATGGCTGCAGGCAGCCAGCGATGTACCGGCATAAGGGCGGCCTTGCCCGTGCCAAAGACGAACAACACGAACAACAGCCCAAGCGTCAGGCTGGGAATGTCTTCGCCGTACAAACCGCCGGGAACGAAGTCCAGGGTGCCGGTAAGCTGCCAGGTCCAGATCAGCGCCGGCAGAAAGAAGCCTATCGATGTACAGAGCAGGATGCCCAGATAGACACGTGCCGCTTTCACCGCATTGGGGTCACCCTTGTGGGCAACCAGCAGGTAAGTGCTCAGCGTCAGCGCTTCGTAGCACAGAAACAGCGTCAGCAGGTTGCCGGCAAAGGCGATGCCCATGGTGGCGGACAGCGCGATGGCAAAACAGGCGTAAAAACGCGTTTGATGCGCTTCGTGATTGCCGCGCATATAGCCAATGGAATAGATGGAATTAAAGATCCACAGCAGTGACGCCAGACCGGCAAACAGCATGCCCAGAGGCTCCACGCGAAAGGCCAGTTGCACGCCCGGCAACAGCTCGGCAATGACCAGCTCAGGGCGCAACCCGGCCTGAACCGCAGGCACCAGTGACCAGACGGCGAGCGCCAACGCAAACGCCGTGGCCAGCGTCACGGTCTCACGCAGGTTTGGATTGCGGCGTGCCAGCCCGATGCCGACTGCGCCGAGCAGGGGCAGTCCCAGCGCCAGTCCGATCTGTATCGCGTCAGTCACAGCAGGACTCCAGCAGCAGCTCGGCGGCGCCGGTGGCCAGCGTCAGAGGCAGCTGTGGCTGCAGCCCGAAGTACACATTGGCGGCGACCCCAAGCCAGACCAGCACCAGCATCCAGGACGGCGCCTCGCGCACGGACGCGACTGCCGTGCTGGCATGGGCAAACCAGGTGGTTTCGACAATGCGCCAGATGTACACCACGGCCATCAGCGAGCTGGTCACTATGGCGATGATGGGCACCAAACCCCAGGGACCGACTTCCAGGGCCGCGACGATCAGCTGCCATTTGCTGACAAAGCCGGCTGTACCCGGGACGCCGATCAGACTTAGTCCGGCTGCGGCAAAGGCCGACATGGTCCAGGGCATATGCCGGGCCACGCCACCGAGTTCACTCAGGCGCAACTGGACCAGGCGCACGCCGAGGCAGGCAACGGCGAGAAAAAGTACCCCCTTGATCAGTGCGTGATTGAACATGTGCAGCACGGCTGCGCTGAGGCCTGTGGTGCTGATCAGGCCGGCCCCCAGCAGAATGTAGCCAACCTGTGCAATGGAGGAGTAGGCGAGCAGGCGCTTGAGATTGTCCTCGAACATCGCCACCCACGAACCCACGATCATCGCCGCCAGGGCGAGCGGTAGCAGTAGTCCGGCAAAGTGCAGCGCATGGTTGGGAATGCTTTCCTGGAAGATCAAAAAGTCGAAGCGCAGCAGCACATAGATGGCCACTTTGGTGGAGCAGGCGGCGAGAAAGGCCGTAACGATATGTGGTGCCCGGGTGTAGGCATTGGGCAGCCAGATGTGCAGCGGGAACAGGGCGGCTTTCAGGGCCAGGCCAACGGTAATAAATGCGGCAGCTGCCATGACCGGCCGGCTATCAGCAACCTGCTCGAGCCGCACACCCATGTCGGCCAGGTTCAGCGTGCCGGTCATCATGTAAATCAGGCCGACGCCGACCAGGTAAAAAGTGGCGCCGATGGTCCCCATGACGATGTAGGTGAAAACCGCCGCCAGCGCCCGCCGGTCACGGCCGGCAGCCACCAGGACATAAGTGGCCAGCGAGGAGATCTCCATGAACACGAAAATATTGAAGGCATCACCGGATACCAGAATGCCAATCAGTCCACCGAGTGTTAGCAGCCAAACGGCATAGAACAGCGGCTGCCGGATCGATTGAATCTGTGCGGCAATGGGCACGCGAGCAGCGAGCAGCATCAATGTAGACGCGCCAGTGACGATCAGGAGCAGCAGTGCACTGAAGCTGTCGATGCGCAGCTCAATGCCCATCGGTGCCGGCCAGGCGCCCATGGCGTATTGCCAGGTTGCGCCTGCCAGCAACTCGGTCGTAATGACTACGGCAATGCCGAAGCTGAGCAATGACGTCAGCGTGCAGGCCAGCCAGGCCAGATGTCGCGCCCGCATCATGGCGACCAGCGGCACGGCAATCAGTGGCACGATCACCTGCAGTGCCGGCAACTGATTGTAGATGGCCTCGTCCAGCGTCATGGTCAGCTCAGGTACCTGTCTAGCTCACGCATCTCGCTTTCTTCGATGGTGCCGTACTCCTCCTTGATGCGAACGATGACGGCCAGTGCCAGCGCCGTTGTGGCGATACCGACAACGATGGCTGTCAGAATCAGGACCTGTGGCAATGGGTTGGCGTATATCTGGTCGACCAGGTCGGTGTCCCGAATGATGGGTGCGGTACCCTCGTCGATCTTGTCCAGCGTCACATAGAACAGGAACACTGCACTCTGGAAGATCGACAGACCAATCAGCTTCTTGATCAGATTGCTCTTGTGAATGATCGCGAACAAGCCGGTCATCAGCAACAGCACGAACACCCAGTAGTTGAACAAGCCCAATATTTCCATCAGTGTGGATCCCTGGCCGCAAAGGCGTGGTAGATGGATAACAGAACGCCGGTCACGGTCATGCCGACACCGAGTTCGATCAGCAACAGGCCCCAGTGCTGACCGGCTATCGGATCAGTCATCAGTACCGAGTAGTCGAGAAAGTTGCCACCGAGCAGCATGCTGGCGATGCCGACGCCGCCGTAGAGCAGAACGCCACCGAGCGACAGACCGTAGAGCAGGTTTGGTGGTACCAGTGCCAGCGATGGCCGTTCACCTTCAACCAGGCCATACAGTATGACGCCGGCCGCAATCAGCGCGCCGGCCTGAAAGCCGCCGCCCGGGCCATACTCGCCATGAAACTGGACGTACAGACCAAACAGGATGATAAAGGGAGCCAGCAGTTTGCCGATGACATGCGGAATGGTGTGTTGTCGCAACCGGATGGTGTTGTCAGGAATCCGGCGCGGGTTGGGCAGCAGGTCGTTGCGACCGGCGCTGAGCAAAAAGAGCACGCCGATGCCGGCGGTCAGAATGACCAGTACCTCACCGAAGGTGTCGTAGCCGCGAAAGCTGCCGAGCACAGCCGTGACGACATTGGGTATGTCGATCAGTATGGGGGTCTGCTCCAGGTACCAGGGCGCCACATGCTGGTGCACGGGAGCTTCCGGGTCACCAATGCGCGGATTGTCCTGGGTGGAGTACAGCAGTGCCACCAGTGCCAGCACCATGATGGCAATGCTGAGCCAGCGATACTTGGGGCGATGACGTTGCTCGGCTTCGGCTGTCAGTGCCAGTGCGCCGAGGGCCAGTACAGTTGAGATCCCGGCACCGATGGCGGCCTCGGTCAGGGCGACGTCAGCGGCGTCAAGCAGAAACAGATTGGTCGCCATCAGCAGGCTGAATATGGCGCTGAGCATGACGGCCACGAACAGGTTGTGTTCACGAACGATCGCTATGGCAACCAGTACCATCATCGACAGCAAGAAGGTGCCGAACACCAGCGTCATGACGGTTTCGACTCCTGGTCCTTGAACTCATCAACATTCAAAGGCCGCGCGCCGCGTGGTCGCAGGCCCGACAACTGTGCTGCATTGGTCAGGGCGTAGGCACCGGTCGGACTGGTCAGCATCAGGAACAGCATGATGGCCAGCAGCTTGCCGGATGTCAGTGACACACCGGACTGAACGATCAGACCGGCAAGCACCAGGAAGGGCCCCAGAATTTCGGTGACACTGGCCGAGTGGACGCGAGTGTACAGATCCGGCATGCGCAACACGCCGATGCCGCCGACCAGGACGAAGAAGCTGCCGCTGATCATCAGGATCCAGGTCAGTATCGACGCCCAGTCAATGGCAGCCATTATCGCGACTCTCCGGATTTGTCGGCTGTATCCGAATGGCTCTGCACACGGTGCTGGAAGAACTCCAATACGGCCAGTACGCCAATAAAGTTGATAAGTGCGTAGGTCAGTGCCAGATCCAGAAAGTCCGGGCGATCGGCAAGAAAGGCGATCAGTGCCATCAGGATGACGGTTTTGGTGCCGAACATGTTAGCAGCCAGGATGCGGTCATACACGGTTGGCCCGAGCAGTGCGCGGACCAGCACCAGTGCCATAGTGACCAGGATTGCGATGGCTGCGGTTACGAACATCTGTCAGTCAGTCGCCGGTCCGGTGGTGGAAATGCTGACGCCGCGCATCAGCTGTTCAATGTGTCGTTTCAGTTCGCCGTCTGCGAGGCTGCGGGCCGTCTCGGTCGTCAGGCAGTGCACCAGAACCTGATTTCCATCAATGGCCAGCGTGACGGTGCCCGGGGTCAGCGTGATCGAGTTGCCGAAGATGGCTATACCGACGGGGCTCAAGGGTCTGGCATCCAGCGTCACGAGCCGCGGACGTACCGGCATGTGTGGGCTCAGGACTATGCGCGTGACGTCCAGGTTCGATTTGATCAGCTGCCACGACAGCCACAACCAGTATCGGGGCAAGCGGTGCAATATGTGGAGCGAGAACACATCGCCC
Source organism: Pseudomonadales bacterium (assembly GCA_007128525.1). Classification (GTDB taxonomy): domain Bacteria; phylum Pseudomonadota; class Gammaproteobacteria; order Pseudomonadales; family Azotimanducaceae; genus SKXG01. Next base: position 6,035 of record SKXG01000242.1, read on the forward strand.
GAGAAAAAGCCCATGCGCTGGCTGATCAGCACGACCAGCGTGCAGCTCGCCAGGCCCAGCCCCAGCAGCAGCGGTGTATAGATGCCTGACCAGAGCAGCCAGGTTGCAGCCAGGCAGGCAAAGAGCACCAGTTGACGCATACGGCCTCCGGTTCGGTGGCGCTTTCAGGGCTCTGATCGGCCCACGTTGGCAGTCGGCTTGGAATTCGTTCATTCTTGCGCGCCGCCACCTTGTCTGACTCTACCCTTGATGGGGTATCCCGGTCATGTGTTGCTGACTTGCTAACGTCACCAGCCGGCCGCCACAATCATAGCAAGGCTGCCGGAGTGGCGAGGAGGAGATTGAGATGGAGTTGCAGGTCAACGGTCGCGCTGTGGATGTCGGTGCGGCAGGCGACAGTGCGCTGATCTTTGTACTGCGCAATCAGCTGGGCCTGATGAGTCCCAAGCTGGGCTGCGGACTGGAGCAGTGTGGCAGCTGCAAAGTGTTGGTGGATGACACCGCGGTCTGCAGCTGCGCGACGCCCGCGTCCGCATTCGTCGGGCGCACCATTGAGACCCTGGAGAGCCTGGGCAGCGCAGATCAGCTGACGCCGGTGCAGCAGGCGTTGCTGGGACACAACGCTGCGCAATGTGGGTACTGTCTGTCCGGCATCGTCATCGCAGCTGAGGCGTTGTTCCGCCGCAACCCCACGCCATCGGATGCCGAGATACGCGAGGCGCTGGATGATCACCTGTGTCGCTGCGGCGCTCAGCCTCGCATGCTGCGGGCGCTGAACAGCCTGTCTGCGGCCAATGCGCGCAACGATGGAGGCGGCCAATGAGCGATCAGGATGTCAGCCTGCCCGGCAGCCTTGGCCGCAACGCAGAGCTGGACCTTTGGGTACGGGTGCTGCCCGGCGGCCGTATCCGGATTGCCAGCGGCAAGGTCGAGCTGGGGCAGGGGATACTGACGGCACTGGTGGCCATCGCGGCCGATGAACTGGACGTCGAGCCGCATCGCATTGCGGTGGCTCAGACAATAACGGGCCAGGCGCCGAATGAAATGCTGACGGCCGGCTCCCGTTCGATTGAAGACAGCGGCGCGGCGCTGCGCCAGGCCTGCGCCCAGGCGCGCGCGTTGATGCTGGCCAAGGCGGCAGAGCGGCTCGGCGTGGCGGTGGATCAACTGACGGTCGAAGACGGCCTGATACAGGCGCCGGGTGTCAATGAGGCCCTGAGTTATTGGGATCTGCAGGCCGACCAGCCGTTCAACCTGACGATGACCAGCCTGGTACCGGAGAAGGCGGTTGGCCGCTATCAGTGGGTCGGCAAAGGCCTGGGACGCATCGACCTGCCCGGCAAAATACGCGGTGAGGCGGCCTTCGTGCACGATCTGGCGCCGCCTGACCTGCTGCACGCGCGCGTGATCCGGCCGCCAACCTATCATCATCGGCTGGCCGCGTTGGATCAGGAAGCCTTGCAGGCGGATGACCGGCTGGCCGCGCTGGTGCTCGACGGCAGCTTTCTCGCCGTGGTGGCCGACGATGAAGCTGCCGCAGTCGCGCTGGCCGCGAA
>SKXG01000190.1 GCA_007128525.1 Pseudomonadales bacterium
CAGCAGACAAGGCCGATGCTGACGATTCCGAAGAGCAAAGCACGGATCAGGAAGCGGACAGCGCAAAAGCCAAGGAGAGTGACGACGCGGAAGGCGATGATGCATCCAGCGACGCCGACCAGGCGTCCAGTGCCCACAGCTCATCAAAAGACGATGAGCCTCAACAATCTGAAAAAGGGGATACGCCATCCAGCTCTACACCTGCCAGCAGTGGGGGTGCCGAAGTCTATGCCGGCCCGGCCGTGCGCAAGCTGGCGCGGGAGATGGGGGTTGATCTCAAGCAGGTCCGCGGTACCGCAGAAGGTGGGCGGATCACCAAGGAGGACGTCAACGCCCATGTGAAGCAGGCGCTGACACAGGGTGGTGCAGGACCCATGTCCATGCCGCTGCCGGATTTTGAGCAGTTTGGCGCCATCGACACCGAGCCCATGTCGAAGATCCGTCAGCGCGGCGCCGAGAATCTGAGCCGGGCCTGGCGCATGATTCCGCATGTGACGCAGATAGACGAATTCGACGTCACCGACCTCGAGGCCTTTCGCCAGGGCCTGAAGCAGGAAGCACAGCAGCGTGAGCTGAAACTCACCCTGCTGCCATTGCTGATCAAGGCCGTGGTGGCAGCGCTGAAGGCGCATCCGCGCTTTAACGCGTCACTGTCCGAAGATGGTGCTGAGCTGATTCTGAAACGCTACTTTCACATTGGCATCGCCGTCGATACGGATCAGGGTCTGGTGGTGCCGGTGATTCGGGACGCTGATCGAAAAGGGCTCTGGGCGCTGTCCGAGGAAGTGGCCGAGCTGGCTGCCCGGGCCCGTGCCCGCAAATTGCGTGCGGACGACCTGCAGGGCGCGAGCTTCACCGTCAGCAGCCTGGGTCCCATTGGCGGGCTGGGCTTTACGCCGGTGATCAATCCCCCGGAAGTGGCGATCCTGGGCGTGTCGAAGCTGCAGATACGGCCCGTCTGGGATGGCGAAGCGTTCGCGCCGCGGTCCATGCTGCCACTGTCGCTGAGTTACGATCACAGGGTCATCAATGGTGCCGAGGCCGGGCGCTTTCTGGTCGAGCTGGGGCAGTGCCTGAGTGATCTGCGCCGGACCCTTCTCTAACCCGGGTGCTCAGGCGTCGAGCCGGTCGCTCAGGCGTCCGGCTTGAGCATCGGCTCCCAGACGCGTTCCGGCTCACCGAGCGCGCGGTTCAAGCTGCGGGCAAAGATGAACAGCGCATCGCTCAAGCGGTTCAGGTATACCGCCAGCGACTGATCGTAATCGTCGGGGCGTTCTGTCAGCACCTGCCAGATGGCGCGTTCTGCCCGTCGGCAGATTGCCCGCGCCGTGTGCAGGCGGGCGCCGCAATCACTGCCGCCGGGCATGATGAAGTTCTTCAACGGCGGCAGTTCTGCATTCAGCGCCTCACTCAGCGCTTCCAGGCGCGGCACTTCCTCGGCCACCGACATGGCGACGCCCGGCGAAGCCAGCGCGCCGCCGACATCGAACAGGCGCGACTGCGCCTGCGCCAGATAATCGTGAAGCTGCATCAGTTCAGTTGGGGCGTCGGCGGGCCAGGCAGTCAGGACCTGCCCAATCGCACTGTTGAGCTCATCGACATGGCCGAGCGCCTCGAAGACAACATGGGATTTGGGCAGCTGGTCGCCGGTAGCGAGACGGCTCTGGCCTTTGTCGCCACCGCGGGTGGTAATGCGGGTCAGTCGGTCTGCCATGTCAGCGCCTCTTGCGGGATCAGGGCGCGGCAGTATAGCGCGGCAGCACAGAAAAGCGGGGTTCAGTCAGGCAGTGCGCTGGCTGCGCGGTCGGGCTCAATGCGGTGGATGGTGATGATGCCGGTATCAAAGGATCTGGTCAGGGCGCTGTAGGCGGCCTTCATGTAGTCCTTGGGTGCCGGCAGGCCGTGATCGGCATCGACGGCGCAGGCGCTGACCCCCACGACCACCGGAATAAAGCCTTCGCTGGTCTTGAAGGCGTGCATGTACAGGTTGTCGAAGATGCGTCGGAAGCTGGTCGAGGAGCAGTGATCAATACCGGGCTGGCGCATCAGTACCGCGAAGACATTGGGCTCTGGCCGGGTCACCACGTCGAGCGGACGCACGAGCTGGCGCAACTTCACGCCGATGCCGCACATCAGCTCATCAATAATGGCTTTCTCGTACTGGCGTTCGATGACCTCGTAGTTGTTGATGCCGACCATCAGCAGGCAGGCCGCACCGCCGCGAGCTTCGACGTCGCGGTTCATGTCGCTGATGCGCTCCAGGCAGAAGCGCATGTTGCCCAGGCCCGTGACCGGGTCAACCAGATCCGTGGTGTTCACTTCCCGCAGCTTGCGCCGCAGCAGCTTGTTGGTACGCAGCAGGTCGTTCTGACGGCGGGCGATGCGCTGTGCGGCAAACACCCGCGGCAGCAGCTGGCCGCGCAGATTGGCCTTGTTCAGGAAGTCGTCGACACCCTGGTCGAAGGCCTCCTGCATGGCCTGGATGTCATCACGGGCTGTCAGCAGCATCACATAAGTGAAGTGCTGATTCTGATCGTCGAGTTTCTTGACGCGCCGGGTCAGCTCCAGACCGTCCATGGACGGCATCAGCCAGTCGGCGATCAGAATCTGCGCCGGCCGGTTCTCGATTGAGCGCAGGGCCTGCAACGGATTGTTGGTGAAGCGGACATTGGAAAACCCGCCGCTGCGCAGCGCCTTGGCGATAATGGCGCTGGAGAACTTGGCGTCGTCGACCACCAGGATTGGAATGTCTTCATGTGACATGTAAGTTAGGTGTCAGTCCTGCTCGCTGGTTGCGCACGCCGAGTCGACGGGTGCCGCTGTGTGAATGAGGCCCCCTTCACGGTGGGGCTGAGCCGGGTTCTGCCCAGGAGGTTGCCCAAGGCATACCCCGGTCGCAGAGCGCCAGTATAGACGCGACAGGCTTACCGCCGGGTAGCAGAAATGTAAAGGCCTTATTGAGGGATTTGCGCATGCCGTCATTTGACGTGGTATCTGAGGTGGACTTCCAGGAGGTCCGCAATGCCGTGGATCAGGCCAACCGGGAGCTGAGCACCCGGTTTGACTTTCGGGGCGTCGATGCAAGCTACGAGCTGAAGGACGAGACGGTGGCCGTGCAGGCCCCGGAAGAGTTCCAGTTGCAGCAGATGGATGACATCCTGCGCGACAAGCTGGTCCGGCGGCAGCTGGACCCCCGGTGTCTGGTGCCCGGCGACATCGAGGGTGCCGGCAAGCTCAAGCGGCGCAGCTACAGCCTGATTCAGGGCCTGGACAGCGATCAGGCGCGCGACATCGTCAAGCGCATCAAGACTGGCAAGTTCAAGGTTCAGACGCAGGTTCAGGGCGACAAGGTCCGGGTAACCGGCAAGAAGCGGGATGACCTGCAGGCGGTGATTGCCATGCTGCGCGAGGCTGAGCTGGAGATTCCGCTGCAATACAACAACTTCCGCGATTAATTGCGGTCTGAGGCCCTATGCCTGTCGCATTTCTCATATTTGTTCTGGTGCCCGTTGCGGAGATGTACGTGCTGATCCGCGTGGGCAGCCAGATCGGCGCCTGGCCTACCATTGGGCTGGTGCTGCTGACCGCTTTGGTTGGCGTCGCCCTGCTGCGTCAGCAGGGGCTCTCGACACTGGCCCGCGGCATGGGCCGTCTCGAGCAGGGCCAACTGCCTGCGCAGGAGATGGTTGAAGGTATGCTGTTGGCCATGACCGGCGCCCTGCTACTGACGCCGGGATTCCTGACCGACGTGGTCGGCTTCCTGCTGCTGATTCCGCCGATCCGCCTTGTGGCGGTCCGCTGGTTGTTGGACAGGATGATCATAGGCGGTCCCGGCCCGGCATGGCGTCAGCGCCATGGCCATCGCGCCGGTCGGGGCCCCTTTGACGGGCACATCGGGCCCGATGACCAGCAGGGCGGAACTGGATCCGGCCCCGGTAATGGCCGCCGTCCGGGTGCGCGGCCCCCCGGCCAGATCATCGACGGCGAATTCGAAAGCCGCGACTCTTGAATTCCCCACCTGTCGCCCCCACATAGCCTGCGCAGTCAGACAGCGCTTAGGGGTTCCAGCTATTTTCTGCCGCTCTCGGGCCTTGGCCCTTGAAATGGCAAAACACGCCCCTATCATTAGCACTCCCTTGAGGAGAGTGCTAACAAGCGCTTGAACCGAACTGGGTACATAGGGAATCAGAGAAACTGGAGACATCAGGCAATGAAAATTCGACCCCTACATGATCGCGTAGTCGTGCGCCGACTCGAGGAAGAGACAAAAACGGCGGGCGGCATCGTGCTGCCCGATTCGGCGGCCGAGAAGCCGTCACAAGGCGAAGTGCTGGCGGTTGGGCCGGGTAAAGCGTTGGACAATGGCGATGTGCGTGCACCGGATGTGAAGGTGGGCGACAAGGTGGTTTTTGGCCAGTACGCCGGCAGCACCGTCAAGGTGGACGGCGAAGAGCTGCTGATCATGTCCGAAGGTGAAATCTTCGGGGTACTGGAAGGCTGAGTACCCGTTTACGACGAACCGAACTGGCTAACCGAGATTTAGAGGAAGCAAGCGATGAGCGCGAAAGATATTAGATTTGGAGATGACGCCCGGCAGCGCATGCTGGCCGGTGTCAATACTCTGGCCAACGCCGTAAAGGCGACACTGGGTCCGAAGGGCCGTAACGTGGTTCTGGACAAGGCCTTTGGCTCGCCGACCGTGACCAAGGACGGCGTCAGCGTTGCCAAGGAAATCGAGCTGGTAGACAAGTTCGAGAACATGGGCGCGCAGATGGTCAAGGAAGTGGCCAGCCAGACCTCCGACGAGGCCGGTGATGGCACCACGACCGCTACCGTACTGGCGCAGTCGATTCTGACCGAAGGCCTGAAATCAGTGGCTGCCGGCATGAATCCGATGGACCTCAAGCGTGGCATCGACAAGGCCGTAACCGCTGCTGTGGCGCGGATCAAGGAAATGTCCACCCCGTGCACCGATTCCAAGGCGATTGCACAGGTTGGCACCATCTCTGCCAACAGCGACAGCTCCATCGGCGCCATTATCGCCGATGCCATGGAGAAGGTCGGCAAGGAAGGCGTGATCACGGTTGAGGAAGGCAGCGGGCTCGACAACGAGCTGGACGTGGTTGAAGGTATGCAGTTCGACCGCGGCTACCTGTCGCCTTACTTCATCAACAACCAGGAGTCGATGGCCGCTGAGCTGGATGATCCGTACATCCTGCTGTGCGACAAGAAGATCTCCAACATCCGTGAAATGCTGCCGATCCTGGAAGCCGTGGCCAAGGCGGGCAAGCCGCTGATGGTCATTGCTGAAGACATCGAAGGCGAGGCACTGGCCACGCTGGTCGTCAACAACATGCGCGGCATTGTCAAAGTGGCAGCTGCCAAGGCGCCTGGCTTTGGCGATCGTCGCAAGGCCATGTTGCAGGATATTGCCATCCTGACCGGTGGCACAGTGATCTCCGAAGAAGTGGGCCTGACCATTGAAGGCGCCACGCTGGATGATCTGGGTCGTGCCAAGCGCGTTGCCAGCACCAAGGAAAACACCACCATCGTCGATGGCGAAGGTCAGAAGAACGACATCGAAGCACGCATCAAGCAGATCCGTGCCGAGATCGAAGACACCAGCTCTGACTACGACCGTGAAAAGCTGCAAGAGCGCCTGGCCAAGCTGGCTGGCGGCGTTGCTGTGATTCGTGTCGGTGCCCCGACCGAAGTGGAAATGAAAGAGAAGAAGGCCCGCGTTGAAGATGCGCTGCACTCAACCCGTGCTGCTGTTGAAGAAGGTGTGGTGCCCGGTGGTGGTGTGACACTGGTCCGCGCACTGGATGCTGTTGAAAACCTCAAGGGTGACAACGAAGACCAGAACGTGGGCATTGCTATTGCCCGCCGTGCGCTGACCGCGCCGCTGCGCCAGATCGCCGAAAACGCCGGCAGTGAAGGCTCGGTGGTTCTGGACAAGGTCCGTCAGCTCAAGGGCAACGAGGGCTTCAACGCTGCAACTGGCGAGTATGGCGACATGATCGAGTGGGGTATTCTCGACCCGGCCAAGGTCACGCGTACCGCACTGCAGGCAGCCGCTTCAGTGGCCGGTCTGATGATCACCACCGAAGCCATGATCACCGACCATCCGGAAGAAAAGGACAGCGGTGGCGGTATGCCCGACATGGGCGGCATGGGCGGCATGATGTAAACTGCCCGGCTCTCGCAAACGCCAGAAAAAGCCCCACTACGCGTGGGGCTTTTTTTTGGCCTATTTGCCTGGCCTGTGACGCCGTCTTATCAGGGCCGCCGGGCCCGCTTTGTGTGCTTGTTGGAGACGGTTCCGGTGCGGTGTTATGATCCGGCCAATGGGCTGTGGTTCGTGCCCGACGTCTGTTTCTGCAATGCAGGCGCTGCAGTGGCGCTACAAGAGCGCTGCACTGGCTGCATTGCCGAGGCTACCAACAAAACCATTAGGGGGAGAACCAAATGGAAATAATTGACTATCTGGCCCGTTGGGGCCACTTCCTGTTTGGTATTACCTGGATCGGTCTGCTGTATTACTTCAACTTCATCCAGGGTGCATACTTTAAAGAAGCGGAAGACAGCGCTCGCGTAGATGCCTTTACCAAACTGGTGCCACGGGCGATGTGGTATTTCCGTTGGGCGGCGCTGATGACCTTCCTGACAGGTATCATATTGCTCGCTTATCTGGGACAGGCGACCAGCGTCGACATCACCCTCGGTGCTGTGCTCGGCACGCTGATGTTCCTGAACGTCTGGCTCATCATCTGGCCGAATCAGCGCATCCTGATCGAATCGAATCAGAAGGTGAAAGACGGTGGTGAAGCGCTGCCTGAAGCAGCTGCGGCAGCGCCCAAAGCGCTGTTGGCATCACGCACCAACACCATGTTCTCGTTCCCGATGCTGTTCCTGATGGGGTCGAGCGCGCACCTGCCGACCAGCGCCGGGGTCGGGCATGGCATGCTGACTCAGGCCAGCGCGCTGCAGCTTGTTGTGCCGCTGATCCTGATCGCGATCCTTGAGCTGAATGCCATTGTTGGCAAGCAGGGGCCGATGGCCAGCGTCAAGGGCGTTATCATCTGCGGTCTGGTACTGACGGCCGTGCTGTTCGGGCTGCTCGAAGTCCTCTGACGGAGCTTGTCTGTCTGAAAACGCCCGGGTACGCACTGTGCCCGGGCGTTTTAGTGTCTGCTTATAGTGGCTTTCGCGCCTGTTTTGCGTCGCGGCAGAGAGACAGGCGCCTGGCGCTGCAGCCCTGATACACTGAAGCCTTGCAGCAGCTCTGTTGGAGGATGACAGGATGTCCGAGCGGGAACGCGATGCCGGTGACCCCGCGCCGCTGGCGGCAGATCCCAATGAAATCGCGGGTCGACGGGCCGGACGTGGCCGTGGCCGCAAGAGTGCCGAAGGCGGTCGTGGCGGCGGTGATGTGCCGGCTTCCGGTGGTGGGGCTGGTGGATCCGGTCGCCAGGGTTCCGGCGGCTCATGGTTCCTGAATGTCGTAGTGGCGCTGTTGGTTCTGGGGCTTGCAGGCGCCGGCTGGCTGCTGGTGGAACAGCAGCAGCAGCTGGCGTCC
>SKXG01000268.1 GCA_007128525.1 Pseudomonadales bacterium
GCATCGGTATAGAGTTCGTTCGCGCGCCGAATCAACAGCAGCACGCGGCGCAGCCGGTGCCTTACATCGAAAGCGCGCAGGAAGCTGATCCAGGGCACATCATCGGCCCGCTGGGCGTCGGTGGCGGCCTGACCCATGGGGAGAATCCGCTGTAGCTCTGCCCAGTCACTGACGAGCTTCTGGGCCTTGGTCCGGGAGGTCAGCGCCTTGCCTTTCCAGAGCAGCCGGCTGATGTCGTCGATCAGGGACATGACTTTCAGCCGCGCATAGCCTTCGTACGCGTAGGCGGCATCGCCGGCTGCACGGGCATTGGCCGCGCTGCGCAACTTGGAGAGGCGGTGCACGTCCGGCGGGTCTGTCAGGCGCTCCCCCAGGGCGTCGGCGATCATCCGCAGCACATTGGGTTTGACGGCATCGACAACCTGGCGCTGCAAACGGACCTGGTCGTTGAACTGCTCGATCCACTCCAGATCGTCGCGAATTGGTTGATTGCGGGGGATGTCCGACAGAGCACCCTTGAGCGTCTTGAAGAATCCAGGCACTTCCAGCTCAGAGTCGCGATGGATGTCCGGATTCGGTTCCAGGTAGACCAGTCGGCGGTCGGTCTCGCGGTGCGCGATGTGTCGCTGAATGGCCTGCAGCGCCAGCGAGATTGGCTTGTTCATCAGCACACTGCCGTCGATAAAGGCAGCTTGCTCGGGGTTCTCAGCCGCTGCGATCAGGGGTGCGAACTGTCGGCCAAGAAACTTGTCCCGTGCCGGCCAGGACGCACCCTTGGCCTTCAGAACGGTGTCGAGTTCGTCGAGCTGGGCCGGTGGAAAGGCGCCGGGATAACTGCTGGTGGCGCGGGCGGCAAAGGCCAGGCCGGGAAGATGATCCTGCTGCAGCTCACTTTCAAGCTCTCCGGAATTGCGTCGGACGTGGCGGAACTGAAAGATGTGGCGGTGCTCGCGTTCCATGATTTCGGCCGGGTCGTGCAGTCGGATCGACTGCTGGTAACCCCAAAAGTCTGTTGTGGTTACAAACAGCTCCAGCGGCAATCCCGGCGGTAACAGCGACTCGCGACTGCCCTTGTCGTCGCCCAGGGCGCAGAGCGCGTCGTACATCATCTCGCTCATGCGGGGGCCGGAGAACGGTGGTTCGAACCAGCGCGAGCGCATAAACAGCGACAGATTGCGCAGCACCGTCGGGTCTTCCACCGGCTTTCCCTGCTTGCGCGAGCGGCGACGCTGCCAGATGCCGGCTGCCCAGAACAGTGGCCGCATATAGAGCTTGGACCAATAGCCGGCGCGGGCCTTGGGATCAAGCAGCTCGGACACGTCCGCCAGGTTGAGCCAGAAGTCGCGATGCTGTTCGAGGTTCAGATCGAAGGCCAAAGCTCGCGACAGCATGATGCCGGTGATACCGCCTGCGGAAGCGCCTGCGACCACGTCGATGACGACACGCAATGCGACCCGACCGCCGAGCTGCTGTAGCAGCTCGAAGTACAGTGCTTCGGTATCGGGTGCCTGCCCCTGAGTCCGCTCGCCTGCGGCGTCCGCGTATGTGGCAGTGGCGCGTTCGGCCTCGGGCAGCGCATGGTAGGTGCGGGAGGCGCGGGCAAGTTTCAGGATCTCGCCGGTGATGCCGTACATATAGACAGCCAGCGAAACGCCCCCGTAGCAGACCAGGGCCAGGCGCAGCTCGCGCTCACGTGGCGTATCGCAGCTGTCTTCGGATTTGTCAGTGGCTGATTTGTCGGACATCTGTCGACGGTAACACTTATACCAAGTTTAACAATCAGCTTAGTGCCCGTGGGATGGGCTGCCTAGTGCAATCTGGCGCCGGGTGACGGCGCCCACAAAGCCCTTCAATAAAAAAGTTTAATCAGATACTTGTCATTTGAATATTTGCGATTTATAGTCGCCTTGGGAATCGGGAATGTGCTGCCCGGTCCCCATCTGATAGTCACGCTTGAGCTGGCGGCGGTTCGCGTAGTTGGAAATGGTCTCAATCCCCTGTCATTTCTGCTCCGGCCGCCGCCGTTTTTTTCTCCGGTCAGAACTCAGCGGCTGGCGCTGAACTCGAAGCGATAGCGCACACCAGGCGTGTCTACGGGCAGGCCGTCCTCGATGCGCGGTTCATAGGCAAATCCCCGCAAGGCACGCTCTGCTGCATCACGAAACTGCCATCCCAGGTTGCTCTCGATCAGCTCGATATTTCGTACGCGCCCATTGGCGGTGACGGTGAACTCGAACAGGGCATAGCCGACACGCCGTCGGTTCGTGGTGGTCGCTTCGATGGGCGCCGGTTGAACACGCACGATAGGCATCATGTCCTTGGGGTCCCCGGGTGTGTTCTGTACCACCTGCGCATAATGTGGCAGCACTTCACTGAACAGTGCCTCATCGTCGGTCGACAGGCTCAGGTGAAGCCGGTAACGGGTCGCCATCAGGGCCAGCCAGTCCGGGACGTCGGCGTCGTCCGCGTCGCTGAGCAAGCGGCTGGCTTCGCCCAGGTGGTGCCGGGCAAGCACCGGGAAATTCTGATACAAGGCAATGCCCCCGCGCATCGTATGCAGGTGCAGCAGCACCATGAGGTCGGGTTCGTCCTGCGCTTCTACCTCGCGCAGGCGGCGCTGAAAGTACCTGGCCGGATCACTGCCGAGGTAAGACCATTGATGAAGGCTGTCTCGATAGTAGCCATGGTCGAAGCGGGGTGCCCTGTTGCGCCGCGTGTCCTCTACTTCGTCGTCGTCATCGATCAGTTGGAACACGACAGCACCCAGGTCACGGGTGCGGATCAGCGGCGTCAGCGCATCCATGACAGCCTGCACTTCCTCGCGTGAGGTTTCCGGATCCGCCGGCTCAAACCTGACCAACAGCCCGGGTACAGCCAGGTTGCGGAGGAAGCGCTGCTCGACGTCTGCCTCCGGGTAGCCGGCCTCTTGGAGTATGGCCAGCACGCTGTCCCGGCCCGGAAAGTCGCGGTCTGCGTCTTCCCGGCCGGACGGGCCATCACCCCTTCCGGCACAGGCGGTCAGCAGCCCGACCAGACCCAGCAGGCCAATCAGCTTCCAGGTGGTGCAGTGGGCATTCAAAGCAAACATCAGGCGGTCTCGGCGTCAGTGGGTTGGATTCACCAAACATAACCCGCAGTCCGCCGCAGGTAAAAGCAGACTGCGGGTTTGTCAGCCCACGCTGCGCCATCCATGGCGCAACGTTAGCAGGCCGTGCTTCAACGGCCTAGAACACCCAGCGGACCCCGAGGGAGAAGGCTGACAGTTCGGTATTGGTCTCGTTCAGATAGCTCATGTAGTCGAAATTGAGGTACAGATCGTCGAAGATCAGGCCCTCTATGCCGAGCCCGAACGATAGCCCCGAGACGCTGTCAGACTCGGACAGGGTGGCAAAGCCTTCTTCACGGAGCCGCAGATCGAGTTTCAGGTCGGAGAAGCCAACCAGGCCATATAAATTGATGGTGTCGGCGACCGGAATGTTGGCGCGAATGTAGCCACCGATAAGGCGGTCGAGCTTGGCCTCTACGGAGAATGGCCCATCTTCATCGACGAATGACTTGCGGTCAGATCCGCCGAGTCCGACGTGTGCTTCAAACGCGAGCTGTGGCGTAAAGTGTACGCCACCGCGGAAGCGAAGGCCGTTATCGCTGAATTCGGACTGACCGTCCAGTTCAAGGTCCCAGATAAAGGCGTCGGCACCAATATAGGGCTGTACGCCTAACTGCTGTGCTGAGGCGCTATTGCTCCAAACCAAGGGCGCAAGTGCTGCCATCGCGATCACAGTGAAGAATGTGTTTCGACCTATAGACATGTGCCTGACTCCTGTGCATTGTCTTGATTCAGGTTCGCGTCTATTGGTAGCAAGGTGTCGGGCTTTGGTCCAGAAAAAAATTTCTGTTCTGTTCAGGTTCCGTTCAGTGCCAATTACTCAGGTTCTGTTCTTTATATGTTGCAGTCAAGCGTGAGCCGGTTTGCCGGAGCTCTGATTTGTCTGATCCTGCTTTCACCACAGGTGAGAGCCGCAGACTTTGACGAGGTTGTCGTCGACCTGGGGCATCCTGCCAATGGTGATATGGTCAAGCTCGAAAACGGCCATCACCTGGTCGTCGCTGGTCACTCCATGCGCGATCGCTGGTTGTCGATTGTTGATATCCGCGACCACGAGCCGCGGCTGGTTTCTCTGCCTGCGGGCATGCAGTTCTTCGCACCGGGTCGCCTGGCTCAGCATGAGGGTCCATTGCTATTGTTCCTCGGCGCGCGTGGTGTTCGCGCCTACCATCCTGACAATAGTGAGTGGAGCGACGTCGTCCTCACAGACAGCCTGTATCGGGGGCAAGACCCAAAGCGCATTCTGCACAGCGACTTCGCTCGTGACGTGACTGGCAATGGTCTTAGTGATCTGCTGCTGCCAGACTTCGAACACTATCATCTCTATCTGCAGCAGGAAGATGGCAGTTTTCGAGATTTCCAGCTCGATATGCCTGCACAGATGCGCACCTTGGATCGCACAACCAGCTTCCTTCCGCGGCGTGCCCACCTGTTGGACATCAATCTTAATGGACGGCTGGATCTGGCTTTCTTCGTGGATGGGCAAATGTGGGTCTTCCACCAGACGGAGGAGGGCAGCTTTGCGGAGTCGCCAGAGTTTTATCCGCTGCGGGTTCCGCTGAGTCCTGATCTGGATGTGGACATGCGGCCTGGTGAAGGGCTCGACTACAGTGGCCTGGAGCTGCGTCGTGTGCAGCGCCTCGAAGATCTCAACGGCAATGGCCTGCCAGACCTGGTCGTCCGCAAGCAGGTCTTTCAGGATGCGCTCGATCAGGCGCAGAGCTATCTGGTCTATTACGGGCGTGAAACCGAAAACGGGTTGCAGTTTCCGGCGCAGGCTGATGCCAGAATCGATACCGAAGGCTTTCAGTTTGAGCCGCTGTTCGTCGACGCCAATGGCAACGGGCGGACGGATTTCCTGACAGCTTCAACCCAGCTGGGCCTTACGTCTATTGTTCGTGCGTTGCTGACTGGTTCATCGGGTGCAGAAGTGCGTGTACATCTGCAACGCGATGATGGTCAGTTTTCTTCAGAGCCGGATTACCAGATGACGGCACGCGTAGAGATCAATATCCGCGGTGCAACAGCTCATATGCCCATGGTGACCCTGGCGGACCTGAATGGTAACGGCCGTTCCACGTTACTGGTCAGTCAGGGGCGTGACACTTTGCTCAGTTATGCGGCGGAGAGAAATGGCTTGTTCGCTCGACGTGCGGAGCGTTTCAGCTTCACGTTGCCCCGTGATGCAGACCGGATACGAGTATTGGATCTTGATGGCGATGGTCGTGACGATCTGGTGTTGCCGTTTGGCCCGATGGATGAGCGGGAACTGCGCGGTCAGCTGCGTCTGTTATACAGCCGGTCGCCAGCAGACTAAACCTGCCGGCGACCGGGGAAGAGGCTTGGGTACCCTAGAACGACCAGCGCAGGCCGCCCAGGAGTGCCGTCAGCTCCAAGTCGGTTTCATCAACATAGCTGACGTATTCCAGGGTCAGGTGCAGATTCTCCAGCAGTCGTGCCTCAACGCCGCCGCCAAAGGAGGTGCCAGTGGTTGTGCGTTGCGAGCTCTGCGAAAACCCTGGTTCATCGCTGAGCCTGTGCGTGCCTTTCACTTCGGTGATGCCGAGCAGCCCGTATATCCCAATGTCGTTGCCGAGGGGGAGAATGCCGCGGACAAATGCCGATGTCAGGCGGTCAACACGATAGCCAACCGATATTGGGGCGGTCAGCTCGTCCTCATTGTCCAATTCCCGAATGGTGGTGCGCTGTGAGCCGCCCATGCCAACGTGGGCTTCTACACCCAGGAACCGCAGGATGTTCACCCCGCCACGAAAGCGGACACCGGTACTGCTGAACTCAGGGCTGATTACATCGCTGTCTTCGATGCGGAAGTTGCGCCACAGGGTGTCATCAGCGGTCGCCTCCCAGATCATGGCGTCGACGCCTAGATAAGGGGTGAATTGCAGAATGTCGGCTCGGGCCGGACTGGTGGCGAAGCCGGAGAACAATAACAAAGTCAGCAGGGCAGTACCCAACCGGTAACGTTCAAGCATGGCGAATCCCCTTCGTGCTAAATTGCATGTCAAAGTCCGGCCCAATGCCGAGCTTGTCAGGCAGTCAGAAGGGTAAGCAATGGCCTCGCTGACTGTCCAGCGATGTCATCCCATTGCGTTGTTCGCGCCTCTATTGGAGCGGCTTTCTTGGCCCCTTTGTTACGCTCATTGCTGCACTTGTTTCTCCTGCTGGTGGCTGGGGGATTCCTGTTATGGCTGAGCTGGGAGCCACTCAGCCGTTTGCCAGGCCAATGGCGTGACAACGAAGCCTACAGTCATGGCTGGATCATAATTGCTGTTGCGCTCTTGCTCGTGTGGCAGCGCATCCCTGACATGCAGCAACTGTCCGCAGGGGGCAGTTGGTGGGCGGTGCCTTGGGCCGTGGCAGCATTGGCGTTGTTGCTGCTGGCTGTTCGGGCGGAGATCTTTGTCTTTGGTCAGTATGGTGCCTTTGCCGCGTTGCTGGCGTTGGTGATGGCGACTGCAGGTTGGCAGGGATTGCGCCTCCTGGCTTTGCCGCTGGCGTTGATCTTTCTGGCGATCCCCTTGCCGGGATTTCTGGAGTTGAGCCTCACTGCAGACCTGAAATTGTTGTCGTCTCGGCTTGGTGCCTGGGGTTTGCAGCAGCTGGGCATTCCCGTTTATGCCGATGGCAACATCATTGATCTGGGCCACTACCAGCTGCACGTCGTCGATGCCTGCAGCGGCCTGAACTATCTGGTGCCATTGCTGGCAATCGGGCTGATCATGGCAGCGTTTCTCCGGGTCAGCTGGTGGCAGCGGGCGTTGGTGGTACTGGCGACCATCCCGATTACCATTGCCATGAACGTGCTGCGGATCCTGATGACAGGCATACTCGTGCGGCACTTCGGGACCAGTGCTGCCGACGGCTTCGTGCACGACTTTGAAGGCTGGCTGGTGTTTGTCGCCTGCCTGCTGATGTTGTTGCCGGTCATGGCATTGGTGGTGCGACTTGGCCCGGGTCCGCGCCGCCTCCGCGATGCGCTGGTTGTAGACCTGCAATTGCCAAGAGTCTCTATGAGTGGATCGCGTCCGTTGCCGCTGCCCTTGCTGGTGTTCACCGGCTTGCTGCTGGGCAGCCTGGCGATCCAGCTTGGCTGGGGTGAGCGGGCCGAACAGCGCCCCGAGCGTTTAGCCTTTCATCACTTTCCGGACAGTCTGAACGGCTGGCAGGCGCGCCACTCAGTACTGGTGCCGGAAGTGATTGAAGCGCTGAGTCTGACTGACTATCTGCTGGCGCAGTACCGGTCACCAACACATCCGGTTCCGGTCGAGCTCTATGTGGGATATCACGGGTCACAGCGGCAAGGGGCGATGCCGCACTCTCCGACCATCTGTCTACCCGGCGGTGGCTGGGAGACCCTGCATCTGAGTCGTACGGCGGTGGCGCTGCCGGATGGCCGCCGGATTCCAGTGAACCGGGCCCTGATGCAAACCGGGAGAGATCA
>SKXG01000181.1 GCA_007128525.1 Pseudomonadales bacterium
GAACCCGGCCGCGAACCGGCACTCATCGAAGGCCGCGAAGGCGGCCATGAGTACCAGGTGGATCATCATGGCGATGACTTCTACATACTGAGCAACCGGGGCCAGAAGAATTTTGATTTGTACCGGACGCCGATCCAGCATCCGGGCACCGCCCACTGGTCACTAGAAGTGGCGGGTGATCACAGGCATTACCTGTGCGATCTGACCTGCTTTGCTGACTATCTGGTTCTGGAGCAACGCATCGATGGCCTCGACCAGATTCGCATTCGCGACTATGACGGCAGCGAACACCTGATCGAATTCCCGGAGCCGGCCTATGAGGCCGGGCTCGGCACCAATCAGGAATACCGTCCGGCAAGGTTGCGCCTGCACTACAGCTCGCTGGTCACGCCCAATACCGTCTATGACTACGATCCGGCACAGCGCACGCTTGAGCAGCGCAAGCAGCAACGCATACCCAGCGGCTATACGGCCGGGAACTATCAGAGTGAGCGCCTGATGCTGGCAACGCGGGACGGCACCGAGGTACCAGTATCCCTGGTGTACGCCCGCGGCGCATTGGATCAGGGCCCGGCGCCCCTGTACCTGTACGGTTATGGTGCCTATGGCATGGCTATGACACCCGGCTTTTCCAGCGCGCGGTTGTCACTGCTCGACCGCGGGTTCGTGTTCGCCATCGCCCACATTCGCGGTGGTGACGAACTCGGTTACCACTGGTATGAGCAGGGCAAGCTGCAGCAGCGCACGAACAGTTTCTACGATTTTATCGATGTCGCCGAAGGCCTGATTGCGCGCAACTACACGGCACCAAAACAGATCGCCATCAGCGGCGGCAGTGCCGGCGGCACGCTGATCGGCTTTGCCATCAACGAGGCGCCGGCACTCTGGGGTGCGGCCGTTGCCCAGGTGCCTTTCGTCGATGTGCTCAATACCATGCTGGACGCGGACCTGCCGCTGACGCCACTGGAGTGGCCCGAGTGGGGCAATCCGGTGACGGATCCGGCGGCCTTTCGCTATATCCGCAGCTATGCGCCGTATGAGCAGTTGCGCGAGCAGGACTACCCGCCTTTGCTGGTGACCGCTGGCCTGCACGATCCCAGGGTGACCTATTGGGAAGCCGCCAAGTTTGTGGCACGGCTCCGTGCCGTGCGCAGCAATGATGCGCTGCTGCTGCTCAAGACCAACATGGACAGTGGCCACGCCGGTCGTCCGGGGCGTTTCGAAGGGTTACGCGAGACGGCCGAAGTCTTCGGCTTTGTGGTCAGCGCGCTGGGCAGACACTAAAAGCTGGGCAGACGCCAAAAAAGAAGCCCGGTCCACCATCCCTGGTGCTACCGGGCTGCTCGGTCCCGTCATGGGTTGACTGCCGTCCATGGCTGGCAGACACATCCTGTGGCCGTTTACAGCGAACTCCTTTCGCCCGGCACCATCATCAACCCGCCTGACTGGGGACTGCCCGAGTCCGGTCGGCTTCACGAGCCTGGCGCATCCTGCGCCGGATAATGTTCTGCACCACGTTGATCGTGGTCCAGTCATGTTGCAGCGGCGTACCGCAGCTGTGACAGCACATGGGGATCTCTGCCAGCACCTTGCTCAACAGTTCGCTATAAGGTAGCCGTACTACCGCCCGGCAGTCCGGGCACTCCAGCCCGACTGAGGGATCCAGGCCCACATAATCCATTCCTAACCTCCAGCGTCTGTTTCAGACCATTTCCGTCAACTTTCCGACGAAATCGGCACTGACACGGGTCCCAATGCCCGCTCAGACACTAGGCAAGCGATTATCGTGCCAGGATTAGCCGTTGCCAGGCTTGTTGCTGCCCTGCATACGCGCGGCCCGCAGGGCACTGCGACGCACTTTGCCGGCATCGTCACGCAGCGGCTCGTCGACCACTTCAATGCTACGCGGGTGCTTGTAGCGCGCCAGTTGATCGGCCAGATACTCGAACAGTGCCGCTTCATCAAGCCGCCGGCCCGCGGTGTCGATAATGGCGTGAACGCGGTTGCCCATGTCATCGTCGGGCAGGCCTATGACGCGACTCGAGCGCACACCCGGGTAGGCATCGATGATGGCCTCGACTTCTGCCGGGTAGACGTTGGCGCCGCCGGTCAGAATCATGTCGGTCTGACGGTCTGCCAGGTACAGGTAACCGTCCTCGTCAAAGTAGCCCATATCGCCAAGCGTCTCCCAGCCATCCTCGGTGCGCCTTGCGGTGGCACCAATGTAGTGATAGCTGCGGCCGCGCGGTTTCATGTAGACCTCACCGACGACATTGGGCGGACAGGGCTGACCCTTCTCATCCAGAATGCGCATGCTGCCTTCTGCCGGTTTGCCGACGGACCCTTTGTGTGCCATCCATTCGTCGCCACGAATGATGGTCACCCCCTGACTCTCGGTGCCCGCATAAAGCTCCCAAATGCGTTCGCCACCCAGCCACTCGATCCAGGCTTCCTTGAGCCAGACCGGGCAGGGCGCCGCCAGGTGCAGCAGGCCATTGAGCGAACTCAGGTCGTACTTGTTGCGAACGGATTCACCCAGTCGCCATATGCGGTGCATCATGGTTGGCACCACCAGCATCCAGTCAACGCGATAGGCTTCGATCAATCGCAATGCCTCCTCGGCGTCGAAGCGTGACATCACGACCAGGTGGTTGCCGGTGAGCAGGCCACGGCACGAAAACATAAAAGGTGCATTGTGATACAGCGGACCAGGCACCAGCTGCACCCCATTGGCCTGCTGGCCAAAACCCGGCGTGCCTTCCGGGTCAATCTCGGACGGTGCACCGGCGACGATGACTTTCGGGCGCCCGGTACTGCCACCGGACGTCGGTGCCTTCCAGTGGCTCGCGGTGCGATCGGGCAACTGTGCATCGCTCAGTGCCGGGTTCGGTTCGAAACCTGCGGGCACGCTTGGTCGGTCGCCAATCAACTCAGGATCGACACCGACGACCAGACTGGGATTCGCCAGCTCGATAATATCCTGCTGCTCTTTGCGCGGTAGCTTTGCCGAGACCGGTTGCGGCGTCGCGCCCAGTTTCCAGATGGCCGCGTAGGCCAGATAGGCTTCGATGGAGTTGGGCAGCGCCACGGTCACCAGATCGTCCTGCTTCACACCCAGCGACTCATAGGCCCGTGCCAGCCGGTTACTCTGAAGGTCAAACTCACGCCTTGTGATGCTGGAGCCTTCATGGGTAATCGCCGGCCTATCAGGATCCTGCTCTGCCAGAAAGCTGATTGCCCGACTCATCGACATCTGTGCCATGTACTGCCCCCGGTTCAATTTGCGCTCTTTTATACCATGGCTCACAGGACCTTCGGCAAACCGGCGGACCCGACTTTGGCCGCCGAGCGCTGGCCAAAATACGTCTGACAGGCCATCATGACCAACATGAATCTGGACCTGACTATCGCCGTCTGGGTGAGTGATCCGGCACTGAAACAAGCGCTGCATGATCTGCTTTCCAGCCGCAGTGCGCTGCTGCGCATCATGACCTCACGCGACCAGCTGCTCGGCCTGCTCAGTGATGAGGTCCGGGCACCGGATGTCGTTCTGACCAACGACTGCTCTCAGCCGCTGCAGGATGCTGCACGACAAACCGCGATTGTCTGGGTCGGGCCGCTCGATGGCGACCTGCCCGATGATGGCGTCAGGTTGCGGGAGTTGGGCCCAGACAGCCACCAGCTTGAGACGGCCATCATCGATGCCATCAACCTGCTCCGTACCAGTCAGATTCTGCATGGGGGCAGTCTGGTATCTGCCGAAGAGCCGGAAACGGCACTCGAGCTCGGCTTCGACGTTCACTTCCAACCGCAGTGGCAGATTGATGGCCATCGCATCCGAGCAGCCGAAGCACTGCTGCGCTGGCACGGCCTGGAAGTCGATGCGCTGCAGCCCGAAGCCTATATTGCCGCCGCCGAGGCACAGGGGCAGATTGCCCGGGTCGGTGACTGGATCATTTCGCGCGCACTGCGCCACGCCGGCAGCTGGCGTCCCGTTTGGCCGCAGGACATGCGCCTGGCATTCAACCTGACTTTGGGTCAGGTCCAGGCCGCCAACTGCACCGAAATTCTGCTCGACAGCCTGGCCCGGCACCATCTTGAGTGCGCACATGTGGAACTGGAACTCAATGCGCGTGACTTGCCCCAGCTGGCTGGCAACTGCACCACCGAACTCTATTATCTGCACGACCTGGGATTTCGCATTACGCTGGATCGCGTTGGTCAGGGTCCGCTGGATGCCGAACTGCTGCAGGAGCTGCCATTGTCAGGTATCAAGATCGATCGTTCGCTGGTCGCGCGCATAACCTCAGACGACAGCTCCAGACGCCTGGTTCAACAACTGATTGCGCTGGCGGATCAGCTCTCCTTCCACTGCACTGCCGTCGGCGTCGAGACCGAGGCGCAACGGTCACTGCTGCAAAGCGCCGGCTGTGAGGCCATGCAGGGTTTTCTGCTGGCCGATGCCATGCCGGCCGAGCAGTTCCAGGCGCTGCTGCAGGCTGGCCTGGACCGGCATCGCGATGCCTGACCATGGATCGTCCCTGGGCCAATCCAAACCCGCTGTCGACGTCAACGGTCGCGCAATTGCTGGATCGCCTGCTGCCGGAACTGAAGGCATCACAGCTGGACGAGCTCGGTGCCGGCTGGGACTTCTGCACTTTTCTGGCCACCACAGCCGACGGCCAGCGCTGGGTCATTCGAATTCCGAAGCGGCCGGGCGAGGTGTCCCGCCTGGCCCGCGAACAACGACTGCTGCAACGGCTTCATGAGCAACTCGATGCCCTGCAAGATGGTGCCCATTACCGCACCCGGATGCCTGCCTATCGCCAGGTGCTGTACGACAACACCGCACCAGCCCTGGCGCTGGCGGTTTATCCGCTGTTGCCCGGTCGGACTCTGACGCAGCAGCCGACCACACCTCATGCCGAAGCCATCGGCACAGCCCTCGGCCAGTGGCTGGCCATCATTCATAAGCTGACGCCCGAACCGCCACCCGCGAAGCTTCCGCATCGCTTCAACGCCGACCTGGTCGAGCACCGTCAGGCGCTGCGTGAGCTGCGTGGTCTGTTACCGACCGCGCTGGAGCAGGCGCTGGATCAGCTTTTGCGACAGGCGGTCAACGCGCGGACCGCTTTCGATGGCGCACTGCAATTGACTGATGGCGAACGCCGCTGCTGTTTCATTCACGACGATCTGGGTCCGGAACACATCCTGGTCAATGGCCCCGAGATTTCCGGCTTGATCGACTGGACCGACGCCGGCTGGGGTGGACCGCTGACCGACTTCGTTGGTCTCTGGGCCTGGGGCGGTGACGCAGCCGCCCGGGCCGCGTTCAGCGCCTACAACGCGCGGCCGACCGAATCCCAATGGTCCGAGTTGCGTTTGCGCGGCACCTGCTATGCCCTGGGGCTGGCGCACTTCGGCCAATTCGCGCCAGACAGCCGCGCCTGGCATGACGGGGTGCAAATGCTGCACCGCATGCTGCAGGCCGGCCAGTTGCCTGCCCCGCCACCGGATTCCAGCGCTGACCACAGGTAACAGCAAAGCCGGAAGCAATTTTGATGCAGGTCACGCCAGGGCCATCAGCTACTGACAGGAACCCTGAAGAACCTGATAATCGGGCCAGCAACGACAGCCAGGACAATCTGCTCATGCCACCTGCCTGCGAGTACCACCAGCATGCTTGACCCGGTAGCTCTGGAGTTTGGTCTGGCCCGCGGCCGTGATGCCCTGACCCTGGCAGAATTGGCCCGCGACCACATTGAGACCGGGCTGGACTGGCGCTGGCGCAAGGCCGAGATTCGCAGCCTGATTGCTGACCCGGACACTGTCGTACTCTGCGCCCGACGCCAGCAGCTGCGCGGCGGATCCACAACGTCGATCACAGCTTCAGATCACAGCAACCCCCACGACCTCGCCGGCTTCGGCGCCATGCGCTATGAAATGGACTGCGCCCACCTGATGCTCCTGGCGGTGGTTCCTGAGCTGCGCCGCCGTGGCGTCGGCGCACACCTGCTTCATTGGCTGGAGCGCACCGCCCTGACGGCAGGCATCTATCGCGTTGAGCTGGAAGTCCGTACCAACAACGACCTGGCACGCAGCTTCTACCGCCGCCAGGGCTTTAAGGAACGAGAGTACCTGCCCGGCTACTACAGCGGCCGGGAGGCCGCGCTGCGTATGGAACACCGGCTGACCGGCACCGACCAGCACACCGCAGACCCAGGGCCGGTCTGACCATCCAGCCTGCCTGGACAGCACCGTACTGGACAACACCCGCCAAACTCGTACAATCGATGCCGTTGTACAAGGCATTGACCACACCATGTCCAGGACTACGGACGAACTCTATCGTATCGGCACAGTGGCCAAGCTCACTGGCATCAGTGTTGAGTGCCTGCGGGCCTGGGAGCGGCGCTATGGCCTGCAACCCACCCAGCGCACCGGCAATGCCCGCTTCTACAGCCGTCAGCAGCTCAAGCGCCTGCAGCAAATCAAGGCCCTGCTGGACCAGGGGCATCCGATCAGCAGTCTGGTGGAGCTGTCCGCAGAACAACTTGATGCGCGCCTGCGTCCACCTGTACAGGAGGGCTGGCGCAGCCGGGGCCTGGCGCAGCTCGGGCTGGTCGGGCCGGATCTGTTGCTGCTCGAACAGCAGAGCCCGGACAATGATCAGGCCGAAGTTACCCAGCGCTGGGTCAGCCTGGATGACTTCGTCACCAGCCACCCACTGGAGCGGGCCCAGCTCGACGCTGTCGCCCTGCAGCTGCCCAGCCTGAACCTCGGCGATCTCGAACGCGCCTGCGACGCAGCGCCGGACTGCCGCCTCATCGCGCTGTATCAGTTCGCCAGTCAGGATGCGTTGGCCAAGGCGCAGACCATGGGCGTTCAGACCCTAGCCTGGCCGCTGGCCTGGGAAGACCTGATTCAGGCCTGCGCCACACCGGCTGAGGGTGGACGCCGGCCGGGCAAGTCTGCGCCACGCCGTTACAGCGACCACGAGCTGGTGGCGCTTGCTTCCCGCGCCATGCAACGCGGCGAGAGCACACCGCGCCATCTGGTCTCGCTGATCAGCAACCTCAACGCCTTCACCGCCTACGCCACACAGTGCATTACCGAACAACCGGCCGACGCCGAGCTACACGAACATCTGCGTGAAGCCGTATCCCACGCCCGCGCGCAACTGGAGCGCGCACTGGCCCAGGTCGCGGAAGCCAAGGCTCTGCACAGCAACTGAACAGCGTGTCTTCCGACGCCACACAAAAAACCTGTACACAACCTGTACAAAACGCTTGACTTGCCACTCTGTACTGGACAGAATCGCAGCTAACAACAGTTTCGGCGTGGCAGCGGCTTCTAGATGCAGTCCTCCCTTTCAAGTGTCCTTCCCCCAGAAGTTGAAGCCGCCTTCGCCGGCCCCGGCCGGCGACACGCCTTTTTTATTCTCTCGGCCTGATCAAACCGGCCAGCTGCAGGCCCGATACCGGGCCTGTCTGCAAACGCTTCCAGAACCCTCATAAACCCCCACTGAAAGCCCGCAAACCAC
>SKXG01000281.1 GCA_007128525.1 Pseudomonadales bacterium
ATGTGGACAAAGCCGCCATCACGCCGTTTATCTGCTACGAGATCCTGTCAGCCGGGTTCGTCGCGACCGCCAGCCGCGCTACCGGCGGCGATATCCTCAGCGTGCAATCCAACAACGCCTGGTTCGGTGACTCCCATGTGCCCTACCAGCACATGAGCGCCTCAGTGTTGCGGAGTGTGGAAAACCGCCGCCCGCTGGTACACGTCATGAACAATGGCCTGGGCGGGGTGGTGGCGCCCAGCGGCCGGCTCCTGCTGCGCACGGAGCACCGCGAAGTTGCCGGCTATCTGGTGGATGTCCCGTACAATAAGAATGGTGTCACCACCGTCTATAGCCGCTTTCCATATTGGCTGGTTACGCTTCTCGGAATGGGGCTGGTGCTCATCCTGGTACGCTCATGGCGGCGCAGATAATTATCGGCTTGCTCAGTCTTCGCCCTCGCCTTCGACTGCCTGTTCGTCAGCTTCCTCTTCTTGCCGCAATTCGGGCGGCAGCGCGTCATACAGTTCCTGCTGGCGGGCGTCACGTTCTTCTTCAGTAAGCGAGGTATCGAACTGCAGTGCCATACTATCGAACATGTAATAGGCCTGAATCTGCTCAAACTCGAACAGCCGGTGGGCAACATCTGAGCCCAGAGTCTGCTCACGCAGTGCAACAATGTTGTCGAACCGCTCACGAGCCTCTTCGATAGAGTCCGGTTCGCCATGGGTTTGCATCAAGTCAACTTCAGCAACGCGGTAGTTGTAATAGTTGCCAATCACCTCGGCAGTGTCTTCACCCAAGGCCCCGGGCAACGCATCGCGCACGATCTCCTGCAGTCTTGCCAGTTCCGTGACACTAAGTTCAGGTGCCAATGCGGAAAAATACTGCTCCAGCGCGCTCAGCGCTTCGGCATCCAGCAACAGGTTCCCGTCATCATCCAGGCGCACATGAGCCAGCGCCTGGTATACCTCGAACTCATCGATTTCTATTCCGCCGTCAAAATCCGGATCCTGCTGTGTAAGCTCAGCATCCGCGGACGAGCGTTCAGATGCCGGCTGATCGAACTGCCAGACATCGCCCAGACTGGCCGGCGGCCGTACTTCATCCGTGCTGGCTGCCTTTTGGCCGGGCTCACCTCGTGCGATGGCCTGTTCCGAAGTCTGTGGTCCGGGCTGGCCGTCGCCTCTCGACTGCCAAAGCTGCCAGGCGAGGGTGCCGGCGACGGCAGCGGCAAATATCAGGATATAGAGCAGAAGTCTGGATGCATTCATATAGTGAAGTCACCACTCGAAGAAGGAACTGGGCTGACGCTGAGCCTGAAGAGAATAAACTCGTGATCGGCTCGAGGCTACCCACCCCTGTGAGACTTCGCTAGTGAACGAACAATACGGGTCGATCGGCTCTGGAAGATCAGCCGCTGAAGTGCTGCAAAATCCGCTTCTTGGCCAGCTCATAGCGTTCAGCGCTGAGACTGCCATCCTCAACCAGGCGACGATGCTCGGCCATCTCCGCTGCCAATCGCTCCCTGCCACCTGGCAGCACTGCTTCGGCAGCTCGAATCCGCTCTACCAACAAGGCCGCAAAACGCTCCGCGGCCGCCTTGGAAGCCCAGATGGTCTCCACCTCAAATAAGGGAACATGACCCATCTCGCTGACGAATCCCAGGCAGTTGCGGCAGCGCCGTGCAAACTGCATCGCAAGCAGCGGCACAGTGGCGGTTACCGCGGCGGCCAGCGCCCAGTGTTGGGCCCAGAGGAGTGCCAACCCCAAACCGAGCATGACACCGGCAACAAGCAACCAGCCCCACGGCCGATACGTCCTGCGCTCAGGCTCTGCGCTGACAAAAGCCAAGTTGAAGATGCTCTCGCGACCACGCTTGCCTCGCCGTTCCTGCACCTTCAGGTAGTGGCCATTGAACAAGTCGAAGTGCCGCGTGCGCTTGTTCAGCAGCGCATGCCAGGTAAAACTGTGCTCTAAATGCCGTTCGCGGCTGTCGGGCACGCGTACCAGCTCATCCGGCATGGATCCAGCGCCTGAAAACGCTGCACTATCGAGCACAATGTCCTCAGACCTAAGCTGAACTGGCATACCGGTCTCCTGCGCATCTGTCCGCCCACCCCAGAATCGGCGGCTTCAGAGAAAAAGTACAGGAACGGGTTATCAGTTCGGGATGGTGTCTCATGCAATGAGCGCGACGCTTTATGGCCTTTTCCCCGGTTGAGTGCCACGATAAGAGACATAGTCAACCTATGGCTAAGCCAATGGACGCATCAACCAGAGCATAAGCTGAACGCACTGCAGATGGTCAAGAGGACCCACCCATGGCGCTCGTGATACCTCTGGATGCGACTTCCCCGCTTCGCTGGCTGACCGGCCCCAAAGCCACCCGGCTGGCCGAATTGCGCGCAGCCGGCTTCACCGTGCCTGACGGCTTCGCCCTGCGCTATGACGCTCTGGATCTGCACCTTGCTCGTGCCAGCGTCGACGTGCAGCTCAACCGGCTGCTCAGTGAACTCGACCAGACGCAACCTGAGAGTGTCGCCGAGCGTGCGGCCGCCGTGCGCGAGCTGATTCTGACAGCGGACATGCCACCTGCGCTGGTTGAGGAAGTGGACCTCGCCTACAAGGCGCTCGGCGCGGCGTCGGTCTCGGTGCGCTCATCATCAAGCCTGGAGGACCGCGAGAATTTGTCATTTGCCGGTCAGCACGACTCCTTTCTCAACGTCGAAAGTCTCGAGGCCGTCTGTACGGCGATCAAGCGTGTGTGGGCCTCAGCTTATAGTGACCGCGCAGTGACGTACCTGCGCACGCTCGGCCGGTCGTTGCAGCCGCTGCGCATGGGCGTGCTGGTGCAGCAGATGGTTGCTGCCGATGCTGCCGGTGTCGCGTTCACGATTCATCCGGTCACCGGCGCCCGTGACCGGTTGTTCATCGCCGGTGCCTACGGACTTGGTGAAGGCACCGTCGGCGGCACCGTGACGCCCGATGAGTGGATCATTGATCGCGCCAAGCGCACCGTCCTTGAGCACCGGGCTGGCGACAAATCAGTAGCGCTGGTCGCGTCAGCTGGTGGCGGGCTCGAAGCCGTTGAAATACCAGCCCACAAGCGCGCCGCGCCCACTGTCAACGAGACAGAACTCGGCGATATAGTCACTGCTGCGCTCGCCATCGAGGCCGAGCAAGACGGCGCACCGCAGGACATTGAGTGGGTCGCGGCCAACAGCAAACTCTGGATTCTGCAGGCGCGGCCGATGGTCGTCCCGGCTGAAGCCGGCGTGCGTTGGGAGAGCCCCGTGCCCGGCGCACACTGGCGCCGCAACTGGCGTCTTGGTGAGTGGCTGCCTGAGCCTGTTACACCCCTGTTCGCGACCTGGATGCTGCCGCAGCTCGTGGCTTCTCGTGAAGAAGAAGGCACCGGCGTCTTCAAGTGGGAGGAGATGCACTCGTTCTCGATGCCCAAGCCCTGGCACTGCATTGTCAACGGCTACTTCTACGCGCGCCAGGACTTTCCTGCAGACCGCCCCGGCCGCACACAGTCTCTTGATGAGCGCATCGCGAGTATGGCCCGCAATACGAGGCGCCTTCACAACTGGCACCGCGAGGACCTGCCCAAGTACGTGCGTCACTTCGAACAGCACCGAAAGACGAAACTCACCGCACTGAGTTCATCGGAGCTGGTAGTCTTCGTCGACCGTCTGGTCGCTGAAGCAGGCGAGATCTGGTTCTTTCTGAGCCCGATTGGTTACGGTTTCGAAGAGATGGGCTTTAAACCTCTATACGATCGTCTGGTACCCGGCGACAAGCCGCACTACTCGGTGCTGTTCTCCGGCTTTGAGAGCAGAATGATCGACGCCCAGGTGGCCCTCTACGAACTGGCTGAGCGCATCGGCGAAAACGAGGCGCTTACCGCCAGCCTTCAAGCCCTTGATCCCACTGACAAGCACGCACCGGCGCAGCTGCCGAAGTGGCTGCAACAAGCCATAGATGCGTACAACCATGAGTACGGCCACCAGGTACTGAGCCTCGACTTGTATTGGCCTACGTTGGGCGAATCGTCCGAGCACGTATTGCGCAGTCTGCAACTGCTGATCACTGCTGATGTGCCGCACCCGCTGGAATCACTCCGCGCGGCGCAGGCACGCCGGGCCAGCGCCGAGCAGGAAGTGCTGGGCCGTATCGATGATCCAGTCAAGCTAAAGCGTTTTAAGACGACGGTTGCGTTCTACCAGGGCAATGCCGCGGTGCGCGAAGACTGCAACTTCTACTTTCAGATCGGCTGGCCACTGATGCGGCAAGCTGTGCATCTCCTTGGACAGCGCATGGTCGACGCGGGGGCGCTCGAATCAACCGGGCAGATTCATTTTCTGGAGTGGCCGGAAGTTCAGGGCTGGGTCGAGGACCCGCATGAATCACCAAACCTCGCTGCGCTGGCGCACGGCCGGCATGCCGACTGGGAGCGGCAACGTCAGCTCATAGCACCGGACACACTGGGCGACGATAAGCCGTATAAGGCGGAGGGCGATGACGCCGAAGGACTCTCAGGCTATGGTGCAAGCCCAGGTGTGGGGCGCGGCCCAGTGCAGGTGGTTATCACCGATGACGATGCGAGGCATTTTCAACGCGGGGATGTGCTGGTGATCAAGGCGGCGAGCCCGTTGTTTACACCGTTGATGCTGATGGCTTCAGCACTGGTGGTTGAGGTTGGGGGCGGAGCCAGTCATTCGTCGTTGGTAGCAAGGGAGATCGGGCTGCCGGCGGTGGTCAACGTGAAGGATGCGACCCGACTGCTGGAAGCTGGTGAGCAGGTGGTGGTTGATGGTGCCGCGGGGACGATTCGTCGGGATACTCATTGACGTGCACCTGCCTCGCAGCGCCAATTCAACTCGCATGTTCTCAGCCGTCGCTGGCACGCTCTCAGGTGCGCAGCTCGTAGATCAGTGCGGTCAGCCGCGCCTCGGCGGCACTACTCCGAAAACACCATACTGTGTAAAGCTAAAGAAGTACTGACCACTAGACACAGCCGCTTCCACCGTTTGCCGCCAGCCGTCGAGTTCCTCAGGGTCAACACCAGCACCAGCAGCCACAGCCACACGCGAGCGCAGAAATGGCAGCCAATCGCCACGCTCATCTGTGGCCACAAAAGGGTGGATCGTTACGCGTTGTAGTCCAGTGCGCCGCATCAGCGGCGCCAGCCGGCGGCCAATGCGGCCGTCCACCTGACGCGCCACATTCGCCTGGACGATCTCACGGGTCACTGCCGGATCACCGGGATAAATCGCCAACGTTTCCCAATCGACCTCCACACACAGCACTTTACCCCCTGGCCGAACCACCCGGCACATCTCGACAATGGCCCGCTCCGGCTCCGGCAGATGCAACAGCAGCCAGCGACTTATCGCGCTATCAAACTGATGGTCATCGTAAGGCAAGTGGCAGGCGTCGCCGACGTCCATCTGCACATGAGCAGACAATCCACTCTGCGCCAAGCGCTTTGCCGCCACGTCAAGCAAACCGGCCGAACGATCCAGTGCATGGACACGGCCCTGACCGGACAATGCCGTTGCCAGCACATGCACCATATGGCCGGCCCCGGCACCAACGTCCAGCACCCGATCATCCGCTCCTGGATCAAGCAGCTTCAGCCATTGGTTGGCAGCGCGCCGCTCGGACGCCGTTGCCGCCATCTGATCCAGTCGCTCAAGTGCTTCAGTGACGGCATCAGGATCATCAACGGATGCCCAGCGATCTTCACGCGAGTTGGTCA
The DNA here is from genome assembly GCA_007128525.1 of Pseudomonadales bacterium. Taxonomy (GTDB): domain Bacteria; phylum Pseudomonadota; class Gammaproteobacteria; order Pseudomonadales; family Azotimanducaceae; genus SKXG01. The sequence goes on from SKXG01000281.1 coordinate 5,747, forward strand.
TGGACGATCCGCCGGGAATGTTCGAAGGCCTCATCGATGATCGCCTGCCGCTCTGCTTCCGGGCGTGCTTCAAGTCCGTCGATCAGCACAAAGCCGAGCTGACAAAAGACCCGTAACCAGCCCAGGTCCCATGCTGCCTGGAAGGCCGCCCGATCCACGGCGTGACCCAGCCGGTTTTCCAGGATTTCCAGGTAGGCATCGCGCAGCCAGAAGCGCTGCTCCAGTGTTCGTCCGTCATCCGGAATATAGGCCCAGTACTGCAGGAACCAATGCCAGGTGAGATCCACCGCAGCAGGGCCCAAGGCAGCAAACTCCCAGTCGAACAAATAGACTTGGTCTCTCAAGAAAGCGACATTGGCGCGACGCGGATCACCGTGTAGCAGTGTCGGGGTGTGCGACTTCAGCGCCCGGGTGATCTCAGGCCAACGCGCCAGCAATGCCTGAAAGTACGCGGCGTTGTCCTGACCTGCCGCCTCGAGGAATGCTGGCATTAACATTTCCGGTACCTGAAAGGCTTCTGCAGCCTTTGGTGCCCAGCTTGCCGAAGCGCGACCTGTCGCAGCCAACCGCGATATTTCCACCAAGAGGCTGGTGGTCGCGCCAAGATCGGCAAGCCCCTGCGGCGGCCCGCCCCGGTCCCACCAACTGGCGTGAAGCTCCGCAAGCGCCTCGAACAGTTGCAAAGTGTGTGGTTCCGCCCAGACATCGCGAGGCACGATGCCTTCAGCCACATCGTCCATCAGCAGCCACCATTCATCGTGCTCAGGGTGCAGCGAGGCATCAATGGCGGGATTGGTCAGGGGTTCCGGCAGCGTCCTTGTGCTGCCGGCCTGCCAGGCGACAGCTTCACCTTCATGTTGCAGCACTGCATTGAAGGGGCGTGTTCGAGGAATGCGCTTGAGGACGAAGCTCTGGCCCGCGTCAGTGACCAGTCGCGTGACACTGACACCCGTGCGGCCACCGTCCAGCGCTTCACAGGACACTTCCCGGAAAGGGGCACACTGGCGGCCAACCCGCTGCAGCGCTTCAGCAAGATACTGGCCGTCTGGAGTCGGCGGGGCTGTGGTTTGAGGTCCACGGCCGGCCATTGCCATACCCTCCCGTGTCGACGTTTCCCGACTTGGCTTGGGCACCGTGGGACAGCATGAAACAGAAATGGTAGGCCTGTAAAGAGACCGGCTTTTCTTTTGGACACGCGGCGGACGATGCCTTCCGTTCGCCGCGCGCTTTATGCGCCAGCCGCAACTACGAACCAAGACGCTCGGGCGTCCGACTCCGGGGAATGAGAACCCACTCCACAAACAAGAGATTCAATACCCAGCTCGACCACGCCGCCATCGCATAAACATGATCAAAGGCAAACCCACCAACAGGCACACCCAGTCCCAGGTATATGCGAAGCGTCACCGCGCCGAAAGTCAGTGCGTATGACCGCATCATCCACGCGCGATGTGAAACGAAGTCCCGTCTCAAGGCTGCCGCCAATGCAAGCGATCCGGTCGCTAGCCACAAGATGGACAGCATAAAGAAGCCGCTGTTTGCTGCCAGTCCGCCACGGGTATGAAAGGCCAGCCATAACCCCGTCAGGCCGCTGATCAAAATGCAGGTTAGATAGATGCTGCCGTTTATCCGATGCCAGCGGGGGCGTACGCGGCGCAAACGCTCGAAAAACTGAAAGGGCCCGAGCGCCAACGCCAACGTACCGGTTCCGCCATGTATGATCAGCAGTTGCCGTAACACGCCTTCTCGGTCAGCAACGAACGAGATCGAATCCGGACTCCACACC
>SKXG01000220.1 GCA_007128525.1 Pseudomonadales bacterium
AATCATCACGGCCACACAGTTTCACGCAGTGCTCAAGCATCCGGTAATCCTGTCACATCGTCGAAAGATACTGCCTTAAGTGCTGCACAGGGCGCGGCTTCTGGTTAGCCGGCACGTCAACGGACAGGTAGGATAACCGCTTCCCGAATCCTGGTACGCGCATGGTCACCGTGTTTCAGATCATCAGGCAGCATCCAGGCGCTGTCATCATGCTGCTGGTGCTGATTGTCGGCATGACAGTCGCGATCATTGCGCCGGCCGAGGTGTTGGCGCTGATGGCGTATGGTGAACGGTTCGTCACCCATCCGGCCACCCTGACCCTCGTGATCCTGACTCAAGCCCTGTTGTTTACCCTGGGCCTGCCCGGAAGCGTGATGCTCTGGGTGGTCGCACCGTTCATGCATCCAATCAAGGCCACGCTGGTCCTCGTCGTAGGCAGCCTGGCCGGCTGCCTGGGCGCGTACTGGTTTGCTCATCGCCTCGGCAGCAGCACACGTGACTCGCTCGAGGAGAAGGCCGCCTACCGGATACTGCGCCGTCATTCGGATGCGTTTACCCAGTGCGCTCTGCGCCTGTTGCCAGGCTTTCCGCATTCGGTCGTGAACTATGCGGCGGGGACCCTTGCGCTGCCGCTGACTGGATTCATCATTGCAATCGTGGTCGGCATGGGACTGAAGTGGGCACTGTACAGCAGCGCCATCTATGCCCTGGTTGAGGCTGGCGAGGGTGATTTGCAGCTCGGATTCTGGCAGCTATCACCGCTGCTCGGCTTGGCAGTATTGCTGATACTGGGCCGTTTTGCGGCCAACCGGATCAAGGCCAACGGGCGCTGATCAGCCGTCAGCTCTGAAGAAAGGCAACAGCGTGGACAGCAGCGCCTGGGGTACTTCCTCCGGCAGCCAGTGCCCGCCTGGCAAGGGCTGGTTCTGCACCTGTTCAGCGTACTTCGCCCACACCGCAGGCATATCGAAGAAGTGACCCATGGCACCGCGTTCGCCCCACAGATTCAGCAGTGGCATGGTCAGCTTGCGGCCGGCCTGCAGGTCGGCCTTCTCAGCGGCGTAGTCGAGCGTTGCACCCGCACGATAATCCTCGCACATGGCATGCAGGCTATCCGCATCCTGCAGGTTCTGCAGATACAACTGCAGCACTTCTTCCGGCAACTGATCGGAAGAGAGGCCTCGAAAGAAGTGCTGCCGCAACAGGAAGTCAGCGTTGTTGCCATACAAGGTCTCGGGCAACGGCGCCGGCTGCGACAGCAAGAACCAGTGATGGTAGGCGCGGGCCAGACCACGCGTCAGATGGTCATAGAATTCGACCCCGGGCACGATGTCTATCAGCGCCAGGCGCGATACCGCCGCCGGATGCTCCAGCGCCAGCCGGTGCGCAACCCGGGCACCACGGTCATGACCAACAAGGGCAAAACGCTCGAAGCCGAGCTTCTGCATCAATTGAACCTGGTCTGCGGCCATCTGCTCGTTGCTGTAAGCACGATGGTCCTCACCACTGGGCGGACGACTACTGTCGCCATAGCCGCGCAGATCTGCCGCTACCACGCGAAAGTGTTGCGCCAGCGGCGCGGTGATATAGCGCCACTCAAGCAGTGACTGCGGAAACCCATGCAGCAACAGAAGTGGCGGACCCTGCCCGCCGATGACCGCATTGATCAGTACATCATGGTCCAGAGCCAGGCGAACCGGCGCGAACCCCGGGAAGAAGTGGTTGGCCAACGCTCGTGCCCGGGTTATGCCGTCCTCACTGTCCTCTGGTGCGTCAGACACGATCAGATTCCCATGCGCGCCAGAGCGTTGACCACTTCGCGGAATACCGCAGCGACCTGCGGGTGCCGGGCGGCGAAATGTGCATCCAGCTCACGGGCCCGCTCAAGCAGCACACCGGCTTCTTCATCAGCGGCGTCCTCCCGGTCGAGCACTTCGTGAATGTCGTCATCGAGCTCCCGGAGCAGCACCTCCAGCTCCGGGTCCAGGTCATCGGCTTCTTCCAGCTGATCCTGAACACTGCGTAACGCCTGTTTGAGTTCGTCTGCGTTCATGTGCCTTCCTGTTCACGCGGCCGGCGGGTTCTCGGCCAGGGTGCTTTCAGCTTAGCGAGCAGCTTGCCTGGATGGAAGCGGCTATGCCTTCTGACGACCCTCTGAACAAGTCGACACGCCACAATGTTCGCTGGAGCAGTTAACACGAATCACCTGTGTCCGCCGGCTTCCAGTTCCCGGCTCGGGATGGCCCTGCTTGCTTCCGCACCGCGTCAACCAAGGCATGAAACAGACGGCGCGACCTTGCCTGCCAAAGCATGAATTCAGGGTGCCACTGCACACCGATCAGAAAGGGATGATCGGGCGCTTCGATGCCCTGGACGATCTGGTCCTGGTCACGCGCAGACACCACCAAGCCGGCGCCAAGGCGATCAATACCCTGGTTGTGCAGGCTGTTGATCCGCCCGTAGGTACAGCCCAGGGTGTTTGCCAGCCGGCTTTCCGGTGTAACCCAGACCTGCTTCAACGGAAACAAGGTGCGCCGGTTCGACGTGTGCCGGCGGATCTCGCGCAGCCGCTGGTGCAGACTGCCGCCCATACGCACGTTCAACAACTGCGCGCCACGGCAGATCCCGAGCACCGGCTGCCTGTCGGCCAGGGCGCGGTCAATCACCGCTGATTCGAGCTGGTCTCGGGCGGCATCGTAGCGCGGTTCTACCTGGGACGTTTCCGCATACAACACCGGATCGATGTCGTGTCCCCCGGTGATGACGGCGCCTTGCCAGGGCGCGTCCAGCTGCGGCTGCGCGGGACTCAGCTGAAGCACCCGTGCGCCGGCCAGGCGCAGTGCCATCGCCACCAGCCGACGCGGCGCAAACGCACCGCGATCAGGCCCGGTTACCGCAATCAGAGGTCTGGGTGTCGAGATAGCCAAACCTCCACTTCAGCAAGCCAATCGCCAAACCAACGCTCCAGGGGCTGGGCCAGAAAGGCGCCATAGACGTCACAGAGCTCGGCCAATTCAGACGGCGCGGCAACCAGCCGCTCGACCATGAGCCAGTCAGACCAGGCCCCACGCAACCCCCAGCCAGGCTGATCAATTTCACAGTTGGGCAGCCGGTAGTGCAGCGTGGGTCGCGGCTTGATGAGCTTGTCCTGTACTTGCACCTTCACCCGCTGTGGATCGAGATGGGTGAACAGGGGCAGCATGTCCAGCGCCCGATTTCGGGACGGATTGTGCAGCAGGTAGTCATCGATCAGCGCCGGCAGGTCCGGCTGATAGTCGGCGGCAACCAGCTTGCGTACATAATCCTGATCAAAAGCCTCGGCAAAAGCCGTCATCCGCCGCATCAGATCAACCCTGGAGCGGGCCAGCAACCAATCATACAGACACACGAAAGCCTGCATGTAATGACGGATACTGGTGGCGTCGAGTGCCGGCAGCTCAGGATTCAGATGCAGGCCAAAGGCGTACATCAGATTATCCGTGGTACCGCGGGCACCTGCCGACCGCAGCGCCACGATCAGCCTGTCCACTTTGACCAGTTCGTTCAGCGGTAAGGGCGGACTCACCACCTCCATCGGCACGACCTGCTCGGCTCCCCGGTGCAGCCAGTGTTCCAGCAGTTGCTGGACCTCGACAAAGGGCGCATCCGAATTCAGTTCGCGGCGGCCAAGGGCCTGCAGAAAAGCGAAATCGAGCTCGACACGCCAGTCGCCAGCAGGGTCACCATCCACTGCATGTTCGTAGTTGGACATAACGCGCACAGTGCCACCGAGGCAGTCGGCAACCAGCGCGCTGATGCGCGCAATGTCGAGCCCGCCCATCTCCAGCTCCACGCCAACACGCCGCATTTGACCCTGAGCGTTCAAGACCAACGGCGGCAGCGCTAACGGTTGCGGCTCATCCGTTGGTCGCGAAGACGTGGGCAAAGCCTCCTCCGGGGGTCTGAAAGTTCATGGTCTGCCCACGCCACAGACGCGCGCCAAACAGCTGCACGGTGCCGCTTTGCTCACGGTACACCACGCATGTCCGGCTCAAACCCCGACACCTTCCCGGTTGCGGCTGCAATGTAGCAGGACCAGCACGGCACTCAGAAGCAGTACAGCAACCGCCTGATGCGCCACAGCGAGCTTGATTGGGACCGAGAGCACCAGCGTGGCAATGCCCAACGTGACCTGCAGCAGTGCCAGCAATGCCACAGCGTGCAGCGCCAGTCGCTGCGATGCGCTGAGCGGACGCCGCCAGCTCCAGACCCACAGCCCGGCAGCAGCGAGCACAGTAGCGACACCCAGCACCCGATGTATGAACTGTACCGTTGCCGGGTTATCGAACAGGTTGCGCCAGGCCGGCTCGAGGTAGAGCCCGCCTGGCGGTAACCACTGCCCGCCCATCAACGGGAATGTTCCGAACACATACCCGGCCTTCAGCCCGGCCACGAAGGCACCGGAGACTATGGTCAGTCCGACCAGCCCCAGCACCCAGGGTACGGCCCGCAACCGGTGCGGCTGCGCGTGCACTGGCCAGATCAACCGCAGCGCGAGCCACAACATGCCGACGTAAATCAGCAGTGCCAGACCAAGATGGGCAGCCAGGCGATACTGACTGACTCGCGGCTCATCGACGAGACCACTCTGAACCATGTACCAGCCCATCCAGGCCTGCAGCCCGCCCAATGCGATCAGTCCGACCAGTGGCCACCTCATCTGGCTTGGGATCCAGCCTCGCCACCAGAACCAGGCCAGCGGTACGGCAAAAATCAGGCCCAGGAACCGGGCCAGCTGCCGATGACCCCACTCCCACCAGTAGATGAACTGGAATTCGCTCATCGACATACCGCGATTGATCTCCTGATACTCCGGAGACTGCCGATACAGCTCGAATTCCTGCTGCCAGCGTTCCGCGCTCATTGGCGGCAACGCCCCTGACATGGGATTCCACTCGGTAATGGACAACCCGGATCCTGTCAGGCGGGTCGCACCACCAACAGCCACCAGCGCCAGCAGCACCGCGCAGCAAAGTAACAGCCAGATGCCCATGATCCGGTAACGGCGCTGAAGGCCGCCATCACTGACGTCGCCCTGATCAAGCTGTGTCTGGCGTGCCTGAGTTGGTGTGGCTGGAGATGCGGTACCGGGCATCCTGGACATCCTCTGAGTCTTCAAGACCAGCCATTGTAGTGCTGGCCCAGGTTTTAGTCACAGGCCGGGCGCCGTCCGGCCGCCCGTGCAGCTTCATACTCAGACAGCGCCCGGGGCATGGCTCGCTCGAGATCAGCGATACGGCGCTGACTGGACGGGTGGGTCGACAGAAATTCAGGCGGCGCGCCATTGCGCTGAGCCGCCATATTGCGCCACAGCGCCACCGCGCCCTGGGGATCAAAGCCGGCACGCGCCATATAGCTCAACCCCAATTGATCGGCTTCACTCTCCTGCGTCCGGTCAAATGGCAGCAGTACACCGACCTGCGCGCCGACGCCCAGCAACGCCGCCGTGCGCTCAGCGCCGCCCAGACCGCCCAGCACCTGCAGCGCAAAGTCCGTGGTCTGATACCGCGACACGCGCTCTGCTGCATGACGCGCTGTGACATGGCCTATCTCATGACCAATCACGGACGCCAGCTGGTGCTGATCACGGGCCACGTCAAACAGCCCTTCAAAAACCCCGATATACCCACCAGGCAAGGCAAAGGCGTTGGCTGCCTCATCCGCGTACAGTCGCACTTCCCAACGCGCCGGGAGGTGACGTTCATCAAGCTCCGCAATGAGTGCATCCGCAACGCACTGCAGCTGACGGCGCATAGCCGCGTTCTCGGAAGGCGTCAGCTCCGCCTCCATTTCTTCAAACGCCTGCGTGCCCATGCGGTTGATGGCAGCATCATCGACCAGAATAAGCTGACTTCGGCCGGTGGGCGAGGTTGCGCAGGCGGCAACGAGCAATGCCAGTAAGCCGCAACTGACAAGGAGCCGGATCTGCATAGGTGTGCTCCAAGCTGATATTGGGGCGATTTTAGCCCGCCTGATCGTGCAGCGTCAGCCAGCGCCTGGCGGTCTGCCAGCTGACGTCACCAGATCAGGGCTGGAGTTCACCAGAGAAGCGCTCAGGACGCCGCATGATCTGGCCATGAAAAGTGCCCTCGATCATGCCCAGCGTGTGCCAGACCTGAAAGCCAAGCAGGCTTAGCAGCTCTTCCGAGCACTGATCGTAGACCTCGGGGGCCAGTGACAGGGAAAAGTTCTCCTGCTGGCGACACATGGCGCGGCAGAAGTAGGTGAACAGCGCATAACGAGGCGCATCCGTGCGATTGGCGCCGGTGCCATGCCAGAGTCGGCCATCAAAAATCAACGCGGTGCCGGCAGGACCCACAGCCGGTATGGTCTCGACCTTCTCACCGGGGGCAGGAAGCCGGTTCCACTTGTGGCTGCCCGGCACCACGCGTGTGGCGCCATTGTCTTCCGTGAAGTCGACCAGCATCCAGGCCACGTCGCAAACCATCGGATACGGCGTTTCCAGCGGCACATAGTTCTGATCCGTATGGATCGCCATGGGGACGCCGCCCTTTTTCGCGATGTTGGCCGTCATGGACGACAGCAGAATGTCCTGACCCAACATGTGCCGGCTCAGCGCCAGCACATCCGGTGACACCGCAATCTCTCGAAAGATCTCCCCTTTGTTGATCAAATTCCAGACGCGCTGGTTGGGCCCGCTCAACGGTCGCTTTGGATCGCCAGACCCGTCGTGATATGCGGCGCCATGGGCCTCTTCGCCAGCGGCCTGTTCGGTCAGGCGTGCCTTGGCGGCAGACAATTGCGTGGGAGACAGGGCGTCTCCGAGCAGCGCCAGACCATACTCATCCAGATCCCGCCGTGCCTGATCCAGGTCCGTTGTCACTGCCGGCAAACCCATCTCCGCCATATCCGTTCCCATCGTTAGGTGTGCGATCAACCGTGCGCCTGGAACAAGTATACAAAGTCCAGAGCTGCCGGAAACTCCGAGCGAGCTTAGAGTATCCACCTGCGGCAAGGCAATGGTGATCTGCGTCTGCTCAGAAATGGCGGGCTCTGCTCACTGTCCAGCCATCTGTGCGAGCAACATCTCCTGAGCGCTGCGCCGCTTGGCCTGACCCGTCGTTCGGGTGCGCTTATAGGTGCCATCCGGTTGCAGCACCCAGGCCTGGCAGTTGTCGCTCAGGTAGGTATTGAAGGCTTCCTTGATGACCCTTTTGCGCAGACGCCGGTCGTCAACAGGAAAGCAGACTTCGATGCGATTGAAGAAATTGCGGCCCATCCAGTCGGCACTCGACAAAAAGACACGAGGCTCGCCGTCATTCTCGAAATAGAACACCCGGGTGTGCTCGAGAAAGCGGCCGATGATGGATCGCACGTTTATGTTGTCGGACACGCCTTTGATGCCGGGCCTGAGCGCGCAGATGCCCCGCACGATCAGGTCGACCCGGACACCGGCCTGAGAGGCCCGATAGAGTGCCCGGATGATTTGCGGCTCAATCAGGGCGTTCATCTTCGCCATGACTCTGGCCGGC